>JAXDPR010000099.1:0-2946 GCA_034668265.1 Sphingomonadales bacterium | reverse complement strand
CGAGTTCGGCAAGAGTCGCTGGAACATCGCCGGCAAGCGTCAGCTCGAGCAGCCGGCGGACCCGGCCCCGGTCGGCGAGGCCGAGCATGTCGCGGACCTGGTCGGCGACAACGGCACCGCCGCCGTGAGCGATCGCCTGGTCGAGGATCGAAAGGCCATCGCGCGCCGATCCCTCTGCCGCGCGCGCGATCATATTGAGCGCTTCCGCTTCAATCTCGACCCCTTCCGCCTTCGAGACGTCGGCGAAATGGGCGGCGAGCTTTTCGGCCGGGATGCGCCGCAAATCGAAGCGCTGGCACCGCGACAGCACCGTCACCGGCACCTTGTTTACCTCGGTGGTCGCGAAGAGGAATTTCACATGCTCAGGTGGTTCCTCAAGAGTCTTGAGCAACGCATTGAAAGCATTCTTCGAAAGCATGTGGACTTCGTCGATGATGTAGATTTTGTAGCGCGCGCTGACGGAGGCATAGCGGACCGCGTCGATGATCTCGCGGATATCATCGACGCCGGTGTGCGAGGCCGCGTCCATCTCGATCACATCGATGTAGCGCCCCTCGGAGATCGCGCGGCATGGCTCGCACACGTTGCAGGGTGTGATTGTCTGCCCGCCCTGCCCGTCCGGACCGATGCAGTTCAGCGCCTTGGCGATGAGCCGCGCGGTCGAGGTCTTGCCGACGCCGCGCACGCCGGTGAGCAGGAAGGCATGAGCAATGCGCCCGCGCTCGATCGCGTTGCCCAGCGTCTTCACCATCGCGTCCTGGCCAATCAGCTCGGCGAAGGTCTGCGGCCGGTATTTGCGCGCCAGCACGCGGTACGGCGATGCGGCCGCCGGTTTTTGCGGTTCCGCGGGAAGGTCGAGGCCGAGGTCGAGCGGCGCTTCGGGCGATTCGTCGTCGTTCACAACAGCGGTTTAGGGGGTGACGCCCGTCAATGCGAGCAGTGGAAGCCGACGACCCGGCACGAAATCGTTGTGGCTGCTTCCTTCCGGATCTGACCAGGTTGGCGACAGCGCCGTCCGCCGACTTCCGGTCGCGCATATGGTGGAACCGGGGTTTCCATGCAAGCTCACGGCACTCAATTCGCTTGGCAGCAACGCACCGCGGTGCTTCACTATAGCCATGCTTCTCGTTCCGCTCCTCCTGTCCGCCGCCGCAGCTGCGCAGGCACCTCAAACTGAATCGGCTGCGCAGCCTCAGGCGAGCGCTTTTGGAACCAACGCGAGAGGTCCTGGCCGACTCTTCATAAGCCCGATGGGCGAACCCTTTGTCGGCCGGACCGCCGGGGAAGACGGACTGGTCGTCTGGTTCCAGCAGGCGGACCGCAATCATGACGCAATGCTCACAGTCGATGAAATGAGCGCGGATGCGGATCGCTTCTTCGAGGCGCTGGATCGCACCCGCGACGGAGAAATCGACCCCGACGACATCAACTACTACGAACAGATGGTTCCTGAGATCAGGGCGGTGTCGATAATCACTACTTCCACCTCGCCGGGTGGTGACATCACAGAGCATTTCGACAACGAAACCCATGCCGGCCGCTTTGGCTTGCTCCAGATTCCGGAACCCGTTGCGTCAGCCGACAGCAATTTCAATCGTGGCGTATCGCAGGAAGAATTCCGGCATGCCGCGGTTGCCCGCTTTCAGCTTCTGGACACCGGTCACGTCGGCAAGCTCACGCTTTCCGGTCTCGAGAGTATCAGGCATGCCGCGGCCACGTCCGTGAAGAGAAAACGCGACATCAAGCCGGGCGAGTCCAACGAGCCTCACAGTGCCGAATATGGCGATTCACCAATCCCACAGTGAGGTTGATGTCCGAACGATTTCATTTGCCATTCACTTCCCAGCAAGCCGCCACCAGCTTCACCTGAAATATGGTGATGACCCCCTTCTTGATCATGCTCGCATCGAGCGCCGCCCAAGCGCCCGCAGCCTCCCCAACCCCACCGTCCGTCCCAGCCCTGGTCGCACGCCGCGGCGGTCGCATGTTCATCAGCCCAATGGGCGAGCCATTTCGGCCCCGCGACCGCGGCGACGACGGCCTCGCCGATTGGTTCGCCCAGGCCGACCGCAATCATGACGGCCGATTGACCCTCGACGAGATGCAAAGCGACGCCGATCGCTTCTTTGCCCTTCTCGACGTCAATCATGATGGCGAAATCGATCCCGACGACATCACCCGCTACGAGGAGGTCATCGCGCCCGAGATCCGCAGCGGCGGCGGCTTCGCAATGGATCTCGCCGCAGCACCCGAAGCCGGCGATGGAGGCGGCCGGGGCGGACGCGGCGGATATGGCGGCGGCGGTCATCGCGGCGGTGGCGGAGGCGGTCGCCCGGGCGGAGGCGGTGGTGAGGGGGGCGGCGGAGGCGGTGGCGGTGGCGGCGGTGGTCACCGTGGCGGCTTCCACGCCCGGGGCGGCGACGACAGCCATCAGGGCGCCTCTCGTTTCGGCCTGCTGGACCTTCCCGAGCCAGTCACTTCGGCCGACACCAACTTCAACCGCGGAGTCTCGCTCGAAGAGTTCAGGCAGGCGGCCGCGCAGCGTTTCCAGGCACTCGACCTCGATCACCGTGGATTGCTCACGCTGGCTGGACTGGAAAAGATCCGGCCAGCTCCCGCGGCCCGGCAAAATCGCAACACCGCCGACAAGCCGGACGACCACATGCCCGGCGATGCAGATTCGGGCGAAATGCCCGGCAATTACTAGCTGTCGGAAGAGAGCGATCGTGTCGCCCGCCTTCATCCTCCCGCTGCTCGCCGCCGCCGCTGGCGCCCCGGCGGAGCGGCCGATCAACGTCGTCGGCCACGCCTGGGCCCCCTTCATCAGCCCGATGGGCGAGCCGTTCCGTCCGCGCAGTGCGAACGACGACACCCTCGCCCGCTGGTTCAACCAAGCCGATCGCAACCGTGACGGTCAACTCACAGCTGACGAGATGCGGGCGGATG
>JAXDPR010000098.1:0-3811 GCA_034668265.1 Sphingomonadales bacterium | reverse complement strand
CGGCGCATGGCCTCGCCATCGGCTGGGACGCAGAGCTCAAGGGCATGTCGTCGCTGGCGTTGCTTGCCGCAAGCGCCGCGAGCGAGGGCGAGGTGGCGGCGGCTGCCGCCGGCGGGCATGGCGAGCTATTCGTCCGGCAGTTCGACGGCGCGACCCTCGAGCCTATGTCCGACCTGGTCAACCTTCCGCCCGTCGAAGCCGCGCGAACCACCACTGCCCCGCTCGTCGTGGGCTCCGGTGCGCGGGCGCTGGTCGACGCGCGCGGTTGGGGCGAGGCGGTCGAGGGATGGCCCTCTGCGGTGAAAGCGATGCGCCTGCCCACGTCTCAGCGATCGCTTCCCCCGCGGCCGATCTACGCTCGCGCTCCGGACGCGCGCGTGCCGGAGGCGGCTTGATGGCTACCGTGGAGCAGGACGTGCGCATCGAGCCCGGCTCGTCGCAGGACATCGACGCGGTGATGCGCGTGATGGACACTGCCTTCGGCGACAGCTTCGGCGAGGCCTGGACCCGTTCGCAACTCGGCGGCATCCTGCCGATGGCCGGAGTGTCGCTGATGCTCGCCCGCGAGTCCGATGCAGGCGATATCACCGGATTTTCCCTCTACCGCACAGTCGCCGATGAAGCCGAGCTGCTGCTGATCGCCGTCATCCCGGCCAACCATCGGCGCGGAGTTGGCCGCATGCTGCTCGACGATTTCATGGAGCGGGCCCGAAACAATGGTGTTGCCCGAGTCCATCTCGAAGTCCGCGACGGCAATTCGGCGGTCGGCTTATATCGCGATGCCGGTTTTTCGCCGGTCGGGCGTCGCCGCAACTATTATCGCGCGCCCGATGGCCGCCGTTTCGACGCGGTCACCCTTGCCCGTCAGCTCTGACGGAATATTCTTGTCTCGCAGTGACTAACGCGGTCAGTTGCAGTGCTTAAGATACCGGCCTAATTCGTTCGCTGTGCAAGCGCTCATTTGCACGGCCTCTGCTCGACGTCAGGAAACCATCATGTCCGAAGCTGACAACACCGACGACACCTTGCTCACGCTGACTGCCGACATCGTCGCGGCACACGTCAGCAACAACAGCGTCGCGGTCAATGACTTGCCGAATCTTATCCAGAATGTGCACTCGGCCCTGTCCGGCATTGTCGGAAGCAGCGCCGCGGCGGAGCCGAAGCCTGAGCCGAAGGTGTCGATCCGCGCGTCGGTCAAGCCCGATTACATTGTCTGCCTGGAGGACGGGAAGCGCCTGAAGATGCTGAAGCGGCATCTGATGACCCACTACAACATGACCCCCGACCAGTATCGCCAAAAGTGGGGCCTTTCCGCCGATTATCCGATGGTCGCACCCAATTATGCCGAGCAGCGGCGCAAGCTCGCCAAGTCGATCGGGCTGGGCACCAAGCGTCGTCGTACCCGGGCCGGCAAGTAAGGCTCGCAAAAACCAGGCCGCGAACCTAATTTGGCTGAATGACGCGTAAGATCGATATCGAGGCGCTGTGCGCCGACAAGGGGCTGCGCATCACCGAGCAGCGCAAGACGATCGCGCGCGTGCTCGGCGAAAGCGAGGATCATCCGGACGTCGAGACTCTGCATGCTCGCGCGGCCGCGGTTGATCCCAACATCTCGATCGCGACCGTCTATCGCACCGTACGCTTGTTCGAGGAGGCCGGTATCCTCGAACGCCACGAGTTCGGCGACGGCCGCTCGCGCTACGAGGCCGCTTCCGAGAGCCATCACGACCATCTGATCGATGTTGAGACCGGCAATGTCCTCGAGTTCGTGGACGACGAGCTTGAAGCGTTGCAGAAACGCATCGCCGAGAAGCTCGGCTTCCGCCTCGTCGATCATCGCATGGAGCTCTACGGAGTCTCCCTCAATCGCGACCGCTAGGCATTCCCCTCCCCATCCCCTCCCCCCAAGGTGGAGGGACAAGGGTGGGGGTGTTACGCTCCGCGCCGCGCTGCGCATCGCCGGCCTGCTCGGCCTGTTCGCGCTCCTCGGCCCGATCCACGTCGTCACCAAGACGCTGCTCGGCCGCTCGCGCTGGCCGCGATACTTCCTTGCCCGGGCGGCCTCGATCTGCGGCGCGCGCGTCCAATTGGAAGGCGTACCGATCCGCGGCCACACTTTGCTCCTTTCCAACCATCTGAGCTGGCTCGACATCGTCGTGCTCGGCGGCGCGACGGGCTGCGCCTTCGTCGCCAAGGACGAACTTGGCCACCCGTTCCTCCACTGGCTCGCCGACCAGAACGCCACGGTCTACGTCAAGCGCAGCCACAAGAAGGGCGCGAGGGACCAGGCCGTCGCCATCGCCGGGGCACTCGAAGGCGACCGGCCGGTCGCCATCTTTCCGGAGGGGACAACCGGCGCCGGGACGCATCTCCTTCCGTTCCGCTCGGCATTGCTTGAATCGGCCAATTTCGCAGCGAAGGATGTCGCGATCCGGCCCGTGGCGCTCGACTATGGCGAGGCCGCGGCGGAGGTTGGCTGGAGCGACGAGGAGCCGGGCCTCGACAATGCCATGCGCCTGCTCGGCCGGCGCGGCGCGCTGCCGGTCACGGTGCGGCTGCTATCTCCGCTGGACCGCGGCGGCGACCGCAAGCAGCTGACGCACGCAGCGCAGGAAGCCATCGCGCGATCGCTTGGCTTAACGTCGCACGCGCACTCGCCTATAGGCATTTGTGAATGACTCCCAAGACCTTCAAAATCAAAAGTTTCGGCTGCCAGATGAACGTCTACGACGGCGAGCGTATGGCGGAGCTGCTCGGTGAGCAGGGCATGAGCGCGGCCGCCGACGGCGAGGACGCGGACCTTGTCGTCCTCAACACCTGCCACATCCGCGAGAAAGCGGCCGAGAAAGCCTATTCCGACGTCGGCCGATTGAGTCGCGAGGATGGCTCGAAGCCGCTCATCGCGCTCGCCGGCTGCGTCGCCCAGGCCGAAGGTGCCGAGGCGAAGCGCCGCGCGCCGACGATCGACATCGTAGTCGGACCCCAAGCCTATCACCGCCTGCCGCAGATGGTCGCCCAGGCCTCGCTCGGCGCCCGCCCGGTCGACACCGACATGCCGGCAATCAGCAAGTTTGACGCAATGCCCGCGCGCCGTCGGGCAAAGCCCAGCGCTCTCCTCACCGTGCAGGAGGGCTGTGACAAGTTCTGCACCTACTGCGTCGTCCCCTACACCCGCGGCGCCGAGATCTCGCGGCCGTGGAATGACGTCGTTGCCGAAGCTGAGGCGCTCGCAGGCGCCGGCGCCCGTGAGATTGTGCTTCTCGGGCAGAACGTGAATGCCTGGGCGGATGGCAGCCGAGGCCTAGCCGATCTGATTCGCGCGTTGGCCAGGATCGATGGGCTCGAGCGCATCCGCTATACCACCAGCCATCCGGCAGACATGACGGAAGAGCTGATCGCGGCGCATGGCGAGGTCGAGAAGCTGATGCCGTACCTGCACCTTCCGGTGCAGTCGGGTTCAAACCGCATCCTGAAAGCGATGAATCGCAGTCACACGACCGAAACCTATCTCGCTATCCTCGACAAGGTGCGCGCTGCGCGGCCCGATATCGCACTCTCGGGCGACTTCATCGTCGGGTTCCCCGGAGAGACCGAAGAGGATTTCGAGGCCACGCTGAAAATCGTCGATGCGGTGCGTTACGCCTCGGCCTATTCGTTCAAATATTCACCTCGGCCGGGCACGCCCGCCGCGACCTCGCCGCCGTCCCCGCCAATGAGCAGGGGCGCGCCCGGCTCGAGCTCGAGTTCGACCAGCCGTTCCTGCTCGGCCCCTTGTTCGGCGATTACGACCGCCACCTGATCACCATCG
>JAXDPR010000097.1:0-3374 GCA_034668265.1 Sphingomonadales bacterium | reverse complement strand
GATCGCCGGCCGCTTCGGAATGATGGTGACTGCCGGCGCCCCGGCGACGACCGGAATGGTCAATCCGGGTTCCGTCCGTGTCGTCGTGGCTCGCCGCCGCGCCGAAGTCCCGGGCTGCCCGAACTGGAGCCGCCCGGCGTCGCCCGACTTCAACAATCGCTCGATGTCGAACTACGGCTGTTCGGTGAACAGCAACATCGCGGCGATGGTCGCCAATCCTGAAGACCTGCTCCACGGCCGCGAAGGCACCGGAGTGACCGATACATGGGTCGCGTCACGCGCGATCGAGATGTACCGGACCACGCCGCCGTCCGGCACCAAGGGCCTTCAGACGGTCACCCCCGGGGGAGGTAAGTGATGAATGCTCCGTTCCAGGCTCGCGCTGGTCTGCGCGACCCCTTCACCGCCTTCGTCTGCGACGACGCGACTGCCGACATGCTGCGGCCGGTGGCTGTCGAGCACGGCTGGTCGCCGGAGAAGGTCAACAAGGGCGGGCTGCGCAACGCCGTCCAGTCGCTGTCGGTCTCGGCAAGCCCGAACATCCTGTTCGTCGACCTGAGCGAGTCCGCCGATCCGCTCAACGACATCAACGCGCTCGCCGAAGTGTGCGAGCCGGGCACGATCGTGATCGCGGCCGGCACCGTCAATGACGTCCGCCTCTACCGCGACCTCGTCGTCAGCGGGATTCATGACTATCTGCTGAAGCCGTTCACGGTCGACCAGCTGCGCGACACCTTCGCCCATGCACAGATGATCCTGTCGGGGCCCCGCGGCGAGGCCCAGGCCGACAAGCCGCACGTCATGGCCGCCGTGATCGGCGTCCGTGGCGGCGTCGGCGCGTCGACCATCGCGACCTCGCTCGCCTGGATGTTCGGCGAAAAGGCGCGGCGCTCGACGGCGCTGCTCGACCTCGACGTGCACTTCGGGACTGGCGCCCTGGCGCTCGACCTGGAGCCGGGCCGAGGCCTCACCGACGCGATCGAAAACCCGAGCCGAATCGATGGTCTGTTCATCGAGCGCGCGATGGTTCGCGCCAACGAGCGGCTGTCGGTCCTGTCGGCCGAAGCGCCGATCAACCAGCCGCTCGTCACCGACGGCACCGCTTTCTTCCAGCTTCAGGAAGAGATGCGCAACGCCTTCGAATCGACGGTGCTCGACCTGCCGCGCCACATGCTGATCCAGTATCCGCACCTGGTGCACGATGCGCATGTCGCGGTCGTCGTGGCCGAGCTGACGCTGGCCGGCACACGCGACACGATCCGGATCCTTGCCTGGCTCAAGTCGAACGCTCCGCAGACCAAGGTCATCGTCGTTGCCAACGGCGTGCCCTCGGGAGGCGCGCTGGAAATCAGCCGCAAGGATTTCGAGCAATCGATTGAGCGAAACGTCGACGTCGTTTTCCCGTTCGATGCCAAGGTCGCTGCCCAGGCGGCGAAGCTCGGCAAGCCGATGGCGGAAGTCGCCGGCGGCAAGCTCTCCGCGCCATTCAACACCCTCTCCGGGATGGTCCTCAACCATGCCAGCGAGGAGGGATCGGCGCCCGAGCCGGCGAGCGCGAGCGGCGGCAAGCCGTCGCTGGTCGATAATTTGAAGTCAATGCTGGCCAAGCCGAAAGACAAGGCCGCGTAAGCATAAGCCGCGCAGTCGCCCGTCGGGCGACCGCCCGGAAGAACTGAGAGGCGAAGCCAAGCATGCTCCTGTGGCTACTCATCATCGGCGGTTCCGGCGCCCTCGTCCTCGCCTACATGGGGGTGCGGGGTCCGTCGGCGGCCAAGAACCTTAAGCGGCGGATGGAGCTCATCCGTGAGCGCCACGGCGACGTGCTTACGGGGAACGCCCAGGCCCAGATCCGCAAGCTGTTCGCCGAGCGCGGAAGCAGGCTTGAAAGCTATGCCTCGACGCTGATCCCCAAGCCCGCGCTGCTGCGCAAGCGGCTCGAGCAGACCGGCAAGGAAATCACCCTTGGCAAATATGCCCTGGTGTGCGTCGGCATCATTGTCGGCGTGTCGATCCTGCTTATGATCCGCGGCGCTCCGTTCATCCTGTCGCTGATGATGGGCCTGTTCTTCGGAATCGGCGGCCCGCACTTTTTCATCGGGAAGATGATCAAGCGGCGCATCAACAAGTTCAACTCGAACTTCCCCGACGCGATCGAGCTGATGGTCCGCGGTCTTCGTTCGGGCCTTCCGATCACCGAGACGCTCGGCATCGTCGCCACCGAAGTTGGGGGGTTTGTCGGAATCGAGTTCCGGATGGTCTCCGACAAGATGAAGATCGGACGGACCATGGAAGCGGCGCTGCAGGACACCGCAGACCGCCTTGGAACGGCCGAGTTCCAGTTCTTCGTCATCACGCTGGCCATTCAGCGCGAAACCGGCGGCAACCTTGCCGAGACCCTGTCGAACCTCGCCGACGTGCTTCGCAAGCGCGCGCAGATGAAGCTCAAGATCCGCGCGATGAGCTCGGAATCCAAGGCGTCGGCCTATATCGTCGGCTCACTGCCGTTCGTGGTGTTCGGGCTCGTGATGATGATCAACCCGCACTACATGGGCGGCTTCTTCACCGACCAGCGGCTGATGGTCGCAGGCGTCGGCGGCATGATCTGGATGGGCATCGGTGCCCTGATCATGGCCAAGATGGTCAACTTCGAGATTTAAGGGAGGCACGGAGACCATCATGCAGGTTACGGCGCCTTCTACCGGCCCCCACGTCCTCGGTTTCGACGTCATCTGGATCGCGACGATCCTGAGCGCCGTCGCAACCCTCGCCGTCATGCTCGCCATCTATGCGGCGACGACGGTCAAGGACCCGATGGCGCGGCGCGTCAAGGCGCTGAACGAGCGCCGCGAGCAGTTGAAAGCGGGCATCGTCGCCTCGACCAACAAGCGCAAGAAGCTGACCAACCGCAACCAGGCGGCGGACAACGTCCGCCAGCTCCTGGGGCAGTTCAAGATGCTTCAGGACGACCAGGTCAAGAAGACCCAGCTGCGGCTGATGCAGGCCGGCATCCGGACCAAGGACCTCGCCTTCTTCATCATCCTTGCACGCTTCGTGCTTCCGGTCGTTCTCGGGATCACCGCCGTAGTGTTGATTTACGTCCTCAACCACTGGCCCGATTGGGGCGGTATACGCCGCTATGCGACCGTCGCCGGCGTGCTGGTCGGCAGCTACAAGGCGCCGGATCTCTGGCTGGGGAACAAGGTCAAGAAGCGCAGTCACGCAATCCGCAAGGGCCTGCCCGACGCGCTCGACCTGCTGGTGATCTGCGCCGAGGCCGGCCTTACCGTCGACGCCGCCTTCGGGCGCGTGGCGCGCGAGCTCGGCAAGGCCTATCCGGAGCTCGGCGACGAGTTCGGACTTACCGCGATCGAGCT
>JAXDPR010000096.1:0-4551 GCA_034668265.1 Sphingomonadales bacterium | reverse complement strand
GCCCAGACCCAGGCGGTACTTGCGCGCGAGCTGAGCGGCGGCACCGACGAGGCCTCGCGCCTGTTCCGCCAGTCCGTCACCCTGACCCGCCAGGTCGAGCGCTCCCGGATCGAGCTCGCGCGCCTCGGCGATCTTGCAAAGCCTTCTCCGCAGGACGTCGTCCGCACCCGGGTCCTCCGAGCGACGCTCGACACCTCGCAGAAGGAGCAGCTGGTAACCCAGGCGGCACTGTCCAACTTCCCTCGCTTCCGGGCGGTGACCAGCGACACCATCACGCTCGCCGACCTGCAGAAGATCTTGGGAAGCGGGGAGGCCTATTACCGAATGACCGCCGCCGGCGATAACATCTACGCGATGCTGGTAACGCCCACGACGGCGCGCTCGGCGAAGCTCAAGGTCACTGCAAAGCAGCTCGGCGACCAGGTGAGCGCGCTTCGCGATACCATATCGACGACCGAGAACGGCAAGCGAGTCACCTACCCGTTCGACGTCGCTTTGTCCCACCAGCTCTATGCCGAGCTGTTTGGACCGTTCGCGGCATCGATCGTGCCGGTCAAGCATCTGATCTTCGAGCCCGACGGTGCACTGCTTCGGCTGCCGCCGAACCTCTTGGTGATGGACCAGGCTTCGGTCGATGCCTACCAGGCGCGCGCCAAGACGAGCAACGATGCCTCTTATGACTTCAGGGGGATCGCCTGGCTCGGCCGCGACCGCGACATCAGCACCTCGGTCAGCCCGCGCTCCTTCGCGCAGCTGCGGATCGCGCCACCGTCATCGGGCCGCAAGACCTATCTCGGGCTCGGCGAGAACAGCCTGCCTGCGGCTTCGGCAGCGGGCCTGGTCCCGCCCACCGCCGACCGCGACTGCATCCTGCCTTTGTCCTCGTGGACTAACCCGATCTCGGCCAAGGAGCTCGAGACGGCCGGCGGGATTATCCGTCGCCTCGACCCCAATGGCGTCGAGATCCTGACCCGCGACCAGTTCACCGACACCGGTCTCGCCGCCCGCCGCGACCTCAACCAGTACCGGATCCTTCATTTCGCGACTCACGGGGTGGTCACGGCTCGCGCCGCCAAATGCGCGTCCCAGCCAGCGCTTCTCACCAGCTTCGGCGGCAGCGGCTCCGACGGGCTCCTGACCTTCAAGGACATCTTCGACCTGCACCTTGACGCGGACCTCGTCATCCTCTCGGCATGCGACACCGCGGGCAAGGCGAGCGCGGCAGCGACAGCGCAAGCGGGCCTCGGGACCGGCGGCGACGTCGCGCTCGACGGCCTCGTGCGCGCCTTCGTCGGTGCCGGCGCTCGGCTGGTCGTCGCCAGCCACTGGCCGGTGCCCGACGATTTCAACGCGACCCAGCGGCTGATAACTGGCCTGTTCTCTGCGCCGCCGGGAACGCCAACGGTGACCGCGCTGCGCCTCTCGCAGCGCCAGCTGATGGACGACGTCAACACGTCGCATCCCTTCTACTGGGCGGCATTCGCCGCGGTCGGCGACGGGGAGATGCCGGTCATCCGCGCGCAAAGGGCGAACATCGCCCAGGCGACGAAATAGGCAGCTTTGCTTACTGGTCGGGCTGACTGTCGTCCGGCTGGGGATCGCCGCAGCGGCAGGTCGTTACCCGGGGCGCCGGCCTGCGCACCGGCTCGACGGCGCGTTCGGCGTCGCCCGGCGATGGACGGCGCACGTCGCTCGCCGAAGCGAGGACCACGGGCGCGGCGGCAGCTGGTTTCGGCGCCTTGGCCGGTCGCTCATCCTTGCCGGGCTGGGCGACGGCAACCGCGCTCGTCGACGCAGCCGAAATCGCGATCATGGCCATACGGATACTCATCCCGGGCCCTCCAAACGAAGCCGGGAGCATCTTTTCCGAAACCCGTCGCTAAACCGTTAAGACTGCTCGAAGATTCCCCTGGCGTCGGGATTTAGCTCACGAAAAAGTGCTGATATATCAACAAACTAAGCCCGCACTTCGAGTGTGCCGGCGCTACGACTCTCATTGACTTTCCGTTAACCAACCGCCAGATTGCCCGGCCTTGACCAGGTCAAGGGGGCAATCAATGGCAACTCGTCTTCCGTCTTCGCACAATCGCAGAATGATTCTCACCAGCGCCGCGGTGGTCGCCGTCGGCCTCGGGGCCTACGGACTTGGGCGCGTCTATCCGCCCAACGGCCCAAGCGCCGGCACGATCGCTCCGGCGGACCGCTACGTGTCGAGCCAGGTGAGCGAGGCCGACGTGACGCTCGGCGATACCGCGGTCCCGCAGCTGATGCAGACCGATGCGTTCGAGCTCTTCGTCCACGACAAGAGCTTCAGGGCGCTAGCTTCCAGTCCGGGCTTCCAGACGCTGGCCAGCCATCCGCAAGTCATGGCGGCGCTTATCGCCAACCCGCAGGCCTTCGCCACGCTAGCTTCGCATCCCGAAGCGTTTGCCAGCATGGTCCAGGCCGCGCAGGGCGCCGCGTCGCTCGGGTCCCAGGTTCACCAGGCCAGCGCCGATTTGATGGGCGTGGTCGCCGGTCATCCGGCCGCGATGGAAGCCTTTGCGTCGCATCCCGATGCGCTCAGCGCGGTCCTCTCCAACCCCTCGGCGTTCGAACGCTACGCGAACAACGCGAAGGCGTTTAGCGACGCGGCGGCAAGCGCGCCGGGGCTGCAGCAACTCGCCAGGGACAAGGCGGCGATGGGCGCGATCCTCTCGGATTCGCAAGTGTTCGCGGCGCTGTCCGACAATGCCGCGTTGTTCAAGGGCCTTGTCGGCAACCCGCAGGCGCTTGCAGGCGCGGTCAGCAGCGCCGCGAGCGCTGCTCAGCAGCTGCGGGCCGCGGGCATATCCAGCGCGTCGCTTCCGGTTCTCGCAAGCAACGGAGCGGCATTCGAAAGACTCTCCGCTCAGCCCAAGGTGCTCGGCGTCATTGCCGGTCATTCCGCGGCTTTCGCCGCGCTCGCCAGCCACCCGGCCGCGTTCCAGGCGATCTTGTCGCAACCCTCGGCGTTCACTGGCTTCAGCCAGAGCGGCAATGCGTTCCGCGACGCCGCGTCGAAGGCCTCGAGCGATGGTCGAATGTCGCACAATGCGCAGGCCTTTGAGCGCCTTGCCGCCGACCGCTCGGCGATGACCGCGCTGCAGAACGATCCGCAGGTCTTTGCGGCGATCGGCAAGAATGATGCCGCGTTCCGCGGAATTGCCGGCAGCGCTCCCATGCTGGGCCCGCAGTTGTTCGCCGCGATCGGCCGCAATTCGGCGGCCTTCTCGAGCCTCGCCGGCAACGCTGCCCAGCTGAGCTCGGCGGCGCATGCATTGCAGTCGGTCGACGCGCATTCGCTCGTCGCCTCGGCGTCTGCCGCCGGGTTGATGAGCGGGGGCGTCGCCCAGGCGGCGCTCGGCTACCCGCAGGCCTTCGCCGCAATGGCGGCCAACCCCTCGGCATTCGCCAGCATTAGCCAGCAATCGGCGGCGCTTGCGACCCTGGCGGCCAACCAGCAGGCGTTCGCGGCGATGGCGGCGCAACCCAATCTGGCGGCAGTGGCGTCGAGCCCCGGCTTCGCGGCGGCGCTCAACCAGGCCGGCGTGTCGCAGTCGCATAGCGAATAAGGCTGCGGTCGGGGCGCCGCGTACATGGCGATGGGGGGGTCTGAAGAGCGATCGATCGCACGCGCCGCTTTGGCGCTAGCGCTCGGCGCCTCTGCGGCCCCCCTGCTCGCCCAGACCCCGGCCAAACAGCCCCCGCTCCCGCCGCCGCCCGACACGACGACGGTCGTCGAAAAGCCCGACGTGGCCCCGCCCCAACCGGATGGGACCCCTCCGACCAGCCCCGCGGCGCCCGCGCCCAAAGCGCCCGAGCACGTACCCCAGGATGCGTCCGGTTTCCATCTGTCCAAGCTCGAGACCAGGGACCTGACGCTCCTCTATCTCGATCCCATGCAGACCTACCTCACGCCCTACATCGCCCGGGCGTTCGAAAACTCCCTCGCCTTCCACGAAAGAAACCTCCGCTGGAAGCCGTGGGAGCCGGTCACCATCCTGCTCAAGGACTTCTCCGATTACGGCAATGCCGCCGCGCTCGGCAGCCCAAGCGACATGGTCCTGCTCGACGTCGCGCCGGTGTCGCTGTCGATGGAGACCTTCTCGCCCGGCGAGCGCTTCTACACTTTGATGAACCATGAGCTGACCCACGTCGGCACGATCGACGTGTGGAACAGCCGCGATGCGTTCTGGCGCCATTTCCTCGGCGGCAAGCCCGTGCCGCTGCAGAAGCACCCGGAATCGATCCTCTACAATTACCTCACCAGCCCGAGGAACCTGACCCCGCGCTGGTACATGGAAGGAAGCGCGGTCTTCCACGAAACCTGGATGGCCGGCGGGCTTGGCCGCGCGCAAGGCGGCTATGACGAGATGGTGTTCCGAGCCAAGGCCCGCGACCATCTCAAGCTGTTCTCGCCTCTCGGGCTCGAAAGTGAAGGCACCCAGACCGACTTCCAGGTCGGCGCCAATTCCTACCTCTACGGCACCCGCTTCTTCTCCTATCTCGCGCTGACCTACGGCGTCGACA
>JAXDPR010000095.1:0-5270 GCA_034668265.1 Sphingomonadales bacterium | reverse complement strand
CGCGATCGTCGAAGCTCAATTGAGTGCCGAGGGCGAAACCTTCGACGAAGAAGGCTTGCTGCGGCTGCTTCGCCTCGCCCGCATTGGCTGTTCCGAGATTTTCCAATCGCAGCTGAAGGCGACGGGTCGATGAGGCCGATCGGCGACAAGCTCGTCGTCGCCACCCACAATCCGGGCAAGCTGCGCGAGATCGCCGCGCTGGTCGAACCGCTCGGGATTGCCTGCGTCGGCGCGGAGGAACTTGGGCTTCCAGAGCCCGAAGAGATCGGCGTCACCTTTGCCGACAATGCCGACCTTAAGGCGCGCGAAGCCGCGGATTTGAGCGGACTCCCGGCGCTCGCCGACGACAGCGGGCTGTGCGTCGACGCGCTTCACGGCCGTCCCGGCATCTTCTCCGCGCGCTGGGCCGAGGACGAGGATGGCAACCGCGACTGGATGCGGGCGATGGACAGGGTCTGGCGTGAAGCAGCGGCGACCGAACCGGATGCTCCTCCGGCCGCGCATTTCGTCTGCGCGCTGGCGATCGCCTGGCCCAACGACGGACAGGCCGAGACTTTCGAGGGGCGCGTCGACGGCACCTTGGTCTGGCCGCCGCGGGGAGAGCGAGGCTTCGGTTACGACCCGATGTTCGTTCCGGTCGGCCACGACCGCACATTTGGCGAGATGGAGCCGCTGTCGAAGCACAAGATGAGCCACCGCGCGGACGCGTTCCGCAAGCTCGTGGCGGCATTGAACGAATGAGCGGCGAGCCGCTGGCCCTCTACGTCCACTGGCCGTTCTGTGTCAGCAAATGCCCCTATTGCGACTTCAACAGCCACGTCCGCGAAAGCATCGACCAAGATGCGTGGCGCGAGGCGCTGCTTGCCGACCTGGCGCATGAGGCGCGGCTGCTCCCTGGCCGGCAGCTAACTTCGATCTTCTTCGGCGGGGGAACGCCCTCGCTGATGGAGCCTTCGACGGCGGCCGCGATCATCGACGCGGCGACCGCGCACTGGGAGCTGGCGGCCAACGTCGAAATCACGCTCGAGGCCAATCCAAACTCGGTCGAAGTGGCGCGTTTCGCCGACCTTGCGCGGGCGGGAGTCAACCGCGTCTCGCTCGGGCTGCAGAGTTTCGACGATCGCGCGTTGGCCTTTCTTGGCCGCGCCCATTCTGTGCGCGAGGGCTTCGCCGCGTTGGCTATCGCGCAAAAGAATTTCCGCCGCGTGAGTTTCGACCTGATTTACGCGCTTCCCGACGAAACGGAGGATGGCTGGTCGGGGACGCTCGCCCAGGCGCTGTCGCTCGGCACGTCGCACCTCTCCCTTTACCAGCTGACGATCGAGCCGGGGACGCGCTTCGCCAGCATGGTTGCGCGCGGCGAGCTCGATCCGCTCGAAGCCGACCGGGCCGCGGCATTGTTCGAGCTGACCGACGCCATGACGTCCGCCGCCGGAATGCCGGCCTATGAGATCAGCAACCATGCGCGGCCAGGCCAAGAGAGCCGCCATAATCTCACCTACTGGCGCTATGGCGACTATGCGGGCATCGGCCCCGGAGCGCATGGCCGACGGCTCGGGTTGCGAACCGAGCGGCACCGCAAGCCGGAGAATTTTGTCGCCGCGCTCGGCCGCAATGGCCACGGCATTGCCGAGGAAGCACTGCTGTCCGCAGTGGAGGCGGGGGACGAAGCTCTGGTGATGGGGCTGAGGCTACGCGAAGGAGTCGACCCGGACGCGATTAGCGAACGCTTCGACCTGCCGGCCATCATCGACCGGGACCGCGTAGTCCAGCTCATCGTCTCGGGACACATTAAGCGCGATGGTACGCGCATTGCGCTGACCGCACGCGGCCGCCTGTTGCTCGATCACATCCTCGGCGAAATCGCGGCTGTCGAGGAGCCTAGGGCTTTGGCGGTTGGCTAGTCGCCGAGGCCGGGATCGGTGCGGGCTTCGCGCTCGAAGCTGCCGGCGGCGACGACTTGGGCTTTTGCAAGTCGGCCATGAATTTATAATTGTCGGCCGGCGTCGCGACATAATCGTCGACGGTCATGTCCGCATCGGACGCGGCGGCCTTGCGGCTCATGCCGTTCTTAAGCCGGAAGTCGATGAGTGCGTTCTTGAGCGTACTCATCTTGCCGGAGCAGGCGTTGCGCAAATAGGCCTCGATCGCGTCGCCGGTCACTTTTTCGCCCTTCGCTTTGTCCGCGGCTTCCCGCAAACAGCCGCGAAAGGCATTGGTCGGCGCGCTGATCGATGCCTGCAGGGCAGTCAAGTTGATCGCGGAGGCAATCACTAGTGCAATCATCGCCTCTCTCCCCAGGGCCAATGAATGATTGCACGATGACTCTTTTCTGCTTCAATTGGAAGAGGTTAATCGTCGGCTGATGGAAAAGCCGCTGGCGCCTGGACTGCACGTCGTCGCGACGCCGATCGGCAATCTCGGCGATCTGTCCCCCCGCGCCGCGGAGACGCTGCGCAATGCCGGCCTCATCCTGGTGGAGGACACACGAGTCACCGCGAAGCTGCTGGCGCATATCGGCGCGAAAGTGCCGATGATGCGTTACGACGACCACAGCGATGAACATCGGCGCAATGCAATCGTCGCCAGGCTCGGCAATGAGGCGATCGCGCTGGTCAGTGACGCTGGCACGCCCCTCATCTCCGACCCCGGCTACAAGCTTGTCCGCGCGGCGCGTGCTGCCGGCCATTCGGTCCATACCGTGCCGGGGCCCTGCGCTGCGATCGCAGGGCTGACGCTCGCCGGGCTGCCGACCGATCGCTTCCTGTTCCTCGGTTTCCTTCCCTCCAAGGCCAAGGCGCGATCCGATGCGATTGCCGAGGTCGCGGCCGTGCGAGCCAGCCTGATCCTCTACGAAAGCGGGCCGCGGCTTAGCGACACTTTGCTCGCGCTGGCGGCCCAGCTCGGCGAGCGAGAGGCGGCAGTCGCCCGTGAGATCACCAAGCTCCACGAACAATGCGTGACCGGAGCGCTCGGCCAGCTCGCCCGCGGGTACGCCAATGCGGCGCCGAAGGGGGAAATCGTCATTGTCGTGGGGCCGCCCCTGGAAGCCGAAGCGGTCAGCGACGACGTGCTCGACGCCGCGCTCGATGCGGCGATGGAAAGCCTGTCGCCATCACGCGCGGCATCACAGGTCGCCGGTCAACTCGGAATTCCCCGCAAGCGCGCCTATGCCCGAGCGCTCGAGCGATCGAAGTGAACCGCGAGGCGGCCGAGAGGCGCGGGCGCGGCGCCGAAACGCTCGCCTGCTGGTACCTCAGGCTGCACGGCTGGCGAATCCTCGCCCGCAGGGCCAGGGTAGCTGGTGGCGAAGTGGACGTGATCGCCCGGCGCGGGCGCACGCTCGCCTTCGTTGAGGTCAAGGCACGGGGGAACAAGGAGGCCGCCACATTCGCGCTCGACGAATGGCGGCTGCGCCGGGTCGTCGTTGCCGCCGAGCGGCTTGCGCCGCGCTACATGCGCGATGGCGACGACGTCCGCATCGACGCTCTGTTCATCGTCCCTCGGCGATGGCCGCGGCATCTCGCCAACGTGTGGCAAGGGTGACAGCCGTTTTCAGCCCCACTAGACGCGCGTCATGAGCCTGCGCGTAGCCGTCCAGATGGACCCGCTGGAGAACATCAATATCTCCGGCGATTCGACCTTCGCCATCATGCTCAAGGCGCAGGACCTCGGCCACAAGCTCTACCATTATCTCGCCGACGACCTGACGTACGGCGACGGTCGGCTGTATGCAGGGGCGCATGAGGTGAATGTCCAGGCGGTCGCCGGCGATCATTTCCGCCGCGGCGACTTCGCGATCCTCGACCTCGGCAAGGACGTCGACGTCGTGCTCATGCGGCAGGATCCGCCGTTCGACCTCGGCTACATCACCGCGACGCACCTGCTTGAGCGGATCCAAAGCGAGACGCTGGTCGTCAACGATCCCGCCGCGGTCCGCAACGCGCCCGAGAAGGTCTGGGTGCTCGATTTCGCGCGCTTCATGCCGCCGACGATGCTGACGCGCTCGCTCGGCGCGTCGCGGCACTTCCTCGCCGAGCACGGCGAGTGCGTTCTGAAACCGCTTCATGGCAATGCCGGCAAAGCGGTGTTCAAGATCGGCCGCGACGGCGCCAACCTCGCCGCGCTGCTCGAGCTGTTCAATGCGACCTACCGCGAGCCGCACGTGCTCCAGGCATTCGTTCCCGAGATCGCGGATGGCGACAAGAGAATCATCCTAATCGAGGGCGAATTCGCCGGCGCGATCAACCGCCGGCCGGGCGCCGGAGAGATCCGCTCCAATCTCGCCGCCGGCGGCACGGCTGAAGCCGCCGAGCTCACCGACATCGAGCGCGAGATCTGCGAGGCACTCAAGCCGGAGCTCAAGAAGCGCGGGCTGCTGTTCGTCGGAATCGACGTCATCGGCGGGCGCTGGCTGACCGAGATCAACGTCACCTCCCCGACCGGCATCGTCGCGGTCGACAGGTTCAACGGGACCGACACGCCGGGACTGATCTGGCAAGCGATCGAGCGGCGATTGAACAGTTAGGTCCATTCCGGTCCCAGCTGCACTCCGCGAGGGCTGCAAGCTGTTCATCCGAAACGGTTATTTAGCACCTGCTTTACCGGTCGCGTTTAACCCCGCTTTCTGTCGCGGCCGGCGGATCCCACTATTCGGCGCGCCGCGACAGATGGCTACGTTCCTAAGGCCGCGCGTCATGCGGCATCGCGAGGTCTGGGAGCCGGGGGTTGTAGTCCCCGGTTTCCAGACCTCAATTCACGCCCGCGGATGGGCGTGCCGATAGACGTCGAGCAGGTGCGCCGCGTCGACCGCCGTATAGATCTGGGTCGAGGACAGGCTGGCGTGTCCGAGCAGCTCCTGGAGCGCCCGCAAATCCACTCCTCGCGCAAGCAGATGCGTCGCGAAGCTGTGGCGAAGCGCGTGCGGAGTCAGCGTGTCGGGCAGCCCAAGACGGCGCCGGGCAGCGGCGACAGCTCGCCGGACCAGGTCCGGGTTTAGCGGCCCTCCCCTCGCCCCAACGAACAGCGGCACTGCTCCGCGCAGCGGATAAGGGCACTGGCGCGCATAATCCTCTATCGCTTCGCGCACCGCCGGCACGACCGGCACGATCCGCGTCTTCGACCTCTTGCCGGTGACCCTGAAAGTCGAGCCGATGGGCAGCACCTCCGCGCTCAACGACAGGGCCTCGGCGACGCGCAATCCGGCGCCGTAGAGCAGCAGCAGGATCGCAAGGTCGCGCGCCCCGATCCATGGTTCACTGGCGGCGGCG
>JAXDPR010000094.1:0-6183 GCA_034668265.1 Sphingomonadales bacterium | reverse complement strand
GCGGGCGTGGCGAAATTGGTAGACGCGCTTGGTTTAGGTCCAAGTGGGAGACCGTGGGGGTTCGAGTCCCTCCGCCCGCACCAACCGCCGGCGTGGAAAGCCAAGAACATCAGGATCTTAGGAACGTGACCATCAAGACCGTCGAGACCGAGAACGAGGGCCTCAAGCGCGCCTTCATGCTGACCATCCCCGCCAAGGACATCGAGGCGCGGGTCGACCAGGAAGTGAAGCGCATCGCGCCGCAGATCCGGATGCCGGGCTTCCGGCCGGGCAAGGTGCCGCCCAACCTCATCCGCAAGATGCACGGCGACAGCCTGCGCGGCGACGCGCTCCAGGGCGCGGTCCAGGATGGCGTCCAGCAGCTCCTGACCGAGCAGAAGATTCGCCCGGCGCTGCAGCCGCAGGTCGAGCTCGACGAAAGCTACCAGCCGGGCCAGGACGCCGAGGTGCGGGTCAGCCTCGAGGCATTGCCCGACGTTCCGGCGCCGGCGATCGAAGGGCTCAAGCTCGAGCGGCTGACGGTCGAGGCAGACGAGGCCGCGGTCGACGAGCAGATCAGGCAGCTCGCCAATCAGAGCAAGCGCTGGGACGATGCCGCCAAGAAGCATGCGGCTGCCACCGGCGACCTGGTCGTGATTGACTTCGCCGGAGAGGTTGACGGCACGCCCTTCGACGGCGGCAAGGGCGAGGACATGCAGGTCGAGCTCGGCTCGGGTCAGCTCATCCCGGGCTTCGAGGACCAGCTGATCGGCGCCAAGGCCGGCGACAAGCGCCAGGTGAAGGTGACCTTCCCGGACGATTATCCGGCCGAGAACCTCAAGGACAAGGAAGCGGTCTTCGCCGTCACGGTAAAGGTGGTGAAGACGGCGGGCGAGACCAGGGTCGATGAGGAGTTCGCCAAATCCCTCGGCCTCAATGACCTCGAGCAGTTGAAGGGCCTGATCCGCGACCAGCAGGCGCAGGAGCTCAATGGCCTGACGCGCACCCACATGAAGCGCCAGTTGCTCGACCAGCTCGCCAGCCGGCACGATTTCGCGGTTCCGGAGTCGATGGTCGAGGCCGAATATCAGAACATCCTCGACCAGCTGAAGCATGAGGCGAGCCACGAGGAAGACCCCGCGGCGGCGCTCGCCGAGATCGAGGCCGAGGCCGACGATTATCGGCGCATCGCCGAGCGGCGCGTCCGGCTTGGGCTGCTGCTGTCGGAAATCGGCGCCGCCAACGGGGTCGAGGTCAGCGAGCAGGAGATGAACCGCCTCGTCATGCAAGCCGCCTCGCAATACCAGCCCAAGGACCGCGAGACCTTCATCCGCTACATCCAGCAGGAGCCGATGGCGGCCGCCCAGCTGCGCGCTCCGCTATATGAGGACAAGGTCGTCGACTATTTGTTCGGCCACGCCGAGATCAGCGAGCGCACCGCCACGCGCGCACAGGTAGAGGCGGACCTCGAGTCAGAGGAGGGCCACGTCCATGGGCCGGGCTGCGGTCACGACCATGCGCCCGCCCCGAAGGCGAAGAAGGCCCCCGCCAAGGGCAAAGCCATGACCAAGGCCAAGGCTGCGGCCAAGGACGATCTCGTCCGCGACGAACCCGCCAAGGGACCGGTCGAGAAGGCCTCGGCCAAGCCCAAGCCGGCCAAGCCGCTGAAGGATGGCCCGGGCCGCAAGGCGCCGCAGGCGAAGGCTGAAGCCAAGCCGGCTGCGAAGAAGGCACCCGCGAAGAAGGCACCCGCGAAGAAGCCGGCCAAATAGGGTTGAACGAGCGAAGGATAGTCTGCGAGGATCTGGACCTCGCGATCGACGAACTGAAGCTTGAGGGCTTCCGGCTCGACGTCATTTATCCCGCCGACGATCCGCAATGCGCCGTTCTCAGCAGCGCGGACGAAACCGCAATTGTGGTGACTCCGCAGGCCCCGCTGCTTCCCGACGGCTTACCGCCGTTCGAGGCTGAGTTCGTGCTGACTCGTGCCAGCGAAGACTCGGGGCAGGGACGCGCGGGAATGCTCTACCGCGACCTGATCCCCGGACGGCTCGGCGGACGATATATCGCGTCCCACATCACGATTCCCAACGGCGGTCCCGTCTCCGATTGGGTCCACTACCATCGCATCGCGCTGCAACTCATCTACGTCCGGCGCGGTTGGGTTCGCGTCGTCTACCAGGACGGCGGTGAGCCGTTCGTGATGCGCGAAGGTGACCTCGTCATCCAGCCGCCGCAGATCCGCCACCGGGTCCTTGAAAGCTCTGCCGGGCTAGAAGTCGTGGAAGTCACCGCTCCGGCGGTTCACGCAACCTTTGCCGACCATGAGCTGGAGCTTCCCAATGGCAGCAATCCCGGACGCGTCTACGGCGGCCAGTATTTCCTTCACCACATCGCTGCCGGGACTCCCTGGACCTCTGCTGACGAGGGTCTGGCGCAGGAAACGAAGGTGGGGATCGCGACCAGCGGCCTGGCACAGGTTCGTACTTTGCGCCCCCGCAACGGCGAATCCTTGTCCTTCGGCGGTCATGGTGGCGAGCTGGTGTTCGGCTTCGTCGTCGATGGGACTGCGACGCTGGACTACCGCGGCCTCCACGAGGTCGGTGGCGCAGACGCGTTGGTGATTCCGCCGGGCCAGCCTTGGCAGCTGAGCCACCCGTCGCCCGACTTCCGGCTGCTTCACGTCACGACGGCTCCGCTGGACTAGCCGCGCCCGTCACTATAGCCGTTCGGCTCGAACCAGTGGGGATAAGCTTGGACCGCGCGACGCCAAGAATCGCAGTGCTTCTGCCCTGCTATAACGAGGAAGCGGCGATCGCGGCGACGGTCGCCGGCTTCCGCGCCGCGTTGCCGGGCGCGACCATCTACGTCTACGACAACAACAGCGGCGACCGGACTCGCGAGGTCGCGGCCAAGGCCGGCGCGATCGTCCGGAGCGAGCGGCAGCAGGGCAAGGGCCATGTCGTTCGCCGCATGTTCGCCGATGTCGACGCCGACGTTTACGTCATGGCCGACGGCGATTTGACCTACGATCCCAAGGCGGCCCCGGCGATGGTCGAGCAGCTGCTTGGCCAGCAGCTCGACATGGTCGTCGGCACCCGCCGCCACGAGGAGAAAGACGCCTATCGCCGCGGCCACACGCTCGGCAACCGCGCCTTCACCGGGCTTCTCGCCGGCCTCTTCGGGCGCAGCTTCAGCGACATCTTCTCCGGCTACCGCGTCTTCTCGCGCCGCTTCGTGAAGAGCTTCCCGGTGCTCTCCTCTGGCTTCGAGATCGAGACTGAGATCAGCGTCCACGCGCTCGAGCTGCGGATGCCGGTGGGCGAGGTCGAGACCGCCTACGCCGCGCGCCCCGAAGGGTCGCAATCGAAGCTGTCGACCTATGGCGACGGTTGGCGGATCCTGAGGACGATCGTCACCCTTTACCGGATCGAGCGGCCGGTGCTCTTCTATGGCGCGATCGGGGCCTTGCTGGTGGCGCTCGCGATCGTCCTCGCCGTCCCGCTGGTCCTCACCTACCTTGCGACCGGCCTCGTGCCGCGCGTGCCCACCGCCATCCTCGTCACCGGCATCATCATCGTCGCCGTGCTGTGCGTCTTCAGCGGCCTCATCCTCGACACCGTCACCCGCGGCCGCCGCGAGGTCCGGCGGCTCGCCTACCTCTCGGTGCCCGGGCCCGAATGCTCCTGAAATGAGCGTCGCGCCCACCACGGAAGAGCTGGTGCGGCAAGCCAAGCGAATTACCGTCAAAATTGGCTCCTCGCTACTCGTGGAGAGGGAAGGGCTGCGCAGGGATTGGCTCGCAGGCCTCGTCGAGGATCTTGCGGCGATCCGCTCAGGAGGGGCGCAGTTGGTGATCGTCTCGTCTGGGGCTGTAGCGCTCGGGCGGAAGAGGCTTGGGCTGTCTCGCTCGGCGCGGCTCGACGTCAAGCAGGCGGCGGCAGCGGCCGGCCAGCCACTGCTCATGGAAAGCTGGGCGGCGGCATTCGCGCGGCACGACGTGCCCGTTGCGCAACTGCTGCTCACCTTCGGCGATACCGAATCGCGGCGCAGGTGGCTCAATGCCCGGGCGACGATCGAGACGTTGATTGCGAAAGGCGCGGTCCCGATCGTCAACGAGAACGATAGCGTGGCGACCGAGGAGCTCCGGTTCGGCGACAATGACCGCCTGTCCGCGCGCGTCGCGCAAATGGTCCGCAGCGACCTTCTGGTGCTTCTGTCGGACGTCGACGGACTCTATTCGGCTAACCCGCGGGCGCGAGCTGAGGCCCAGCACATTCCGTTTGCCGAGAAGGTGACGGCTGAGCTCATGGACCTGGCCGGGCCGGCGCATGGCGAAAGTGTCGGTTCGGGCGGGATGCGCACCAAGTTGGACGCGGCGCGCATCGCAGCCAGCTTCGGATGCGCCACTTTGATCGCGAACGGCACGGGCGAGCATCCCGTCCGGGCCCTGCTCGACGGTTCAGCGCGAGCGACGTTGATCGCGGGGCAGGGCTCGCCGGCGAGCGCCTACAAGCAATGGATCGCGGCCGCGCTTGCTCCGACGGGGAAACTGGCTGTCGACGGCGGCGCGGCCGAGGCGCTGGGCAACGGCCGCAGCCTGCTCGCGGCAGGCATTCGCGGGATAAACGGCGAGTTCGGCCGCGGCGAATGCGTGTCGGTCGTGAATGCCGAAGGGCGCGAGATTGCGCGAGGGCTCATCAGCTATTCGGCCGACGAAACCCGCGCCATCGCCGGACTGCGCGCGAGGGACATCGAGCAGCGGCTGGGGTACAATCGGGGAGATGCGGTGATCCATCGCAACGACCTGGTGCTGCTATGAGCCTCGAAACCGAATTGATCGAGATGGGGCGTCGGGCGCGCGCCGCTGCCGCTCGGCTGCGCTCGGCCTCGGCTGAGCAGCGCAGCGCGGGCATCCGCGCGATGGCGGCGGCCTTGCGCGAAAGCCGCGCCGAAATCCTCGCCGCGAACGAAAAGGACGTATCCGAGGCGACTGCGCACCATGACCGGCTGAGGCTCGACGAGCAGCGGCTCGAGGCGATCGCCGTGGCGCTCGAACAGATCGCCGAACTTCCCGATCCGGTCGGATCGGAGATTGCGCGCTGGAAGCGGCCCAACGGGCTCGACATCGCCCGCGTGCGAACCCCGATCGGGGTTATCGGCATGATCTACGAAAGCCGGCCGAACGTCACCGCCGACGCGGCAGCAATTTGCCTGCGCTCGGGCAATGCGGCGATCCTGCGTTCGGGTTCCGAGGCTTTGCGCAGCAGCCTCGCCATCCATGCAGCGCTGGCCCGGGGCCTGGCGGCGGCAGGGTTGCCCGAAGCCGCCGTGCAAATCGTCCCCACGCCGAACCGGGAGGCGGTCGGGCATCTCCTGCGCGGGCTGGACGGCAGCATCGACCTCATCATCCCGCGCGGCGGGCGGACTCTCGTCGAGCGGGTCCAGGAGGATGCCCGGGTGCCGGTGCTCGGCCACCTTGAAGGCGTTTGCCACACCTACGTCCACGCTGCCGCCGACGCCCGGATGGCCGCCGATATCGTGCGCAATGCCAAGCTTCGCCGGGTGTCGGTATGCGGCGCGACCGAAACTTTGCTGATCGACCGCGCCGCGGCCCCGCGACTGCTTCCGGAGATCGCGACAGCGCTCGAGGGCTGTGAGCTTCGAGGCGACGCGGAGGCGCGGGCCATCGTCCCGATGAAGCCCGCGACCGAGGCCGACTGGCGCACGGAATTCCTCGCCCCGATCCTCGCCGTAAAGACCGTCGAAGACCTCGATGACGCCGTCCGGCACATTGCCGCATACGGAACCGGCCACACCGAGGCGATCGTCACCGAGGATGCCGCGGCCGCGGCGGAGTTCCTCGACAAGGTCGACAGCGCAATCGTGATCTGGAACGCATCCACCCAGTTCGCCGATGGCGGCGAGTTCGGCTTCGGCGCCGAGATCGGGATCGCCACCGGCAAGCTCCACGCGCGAGGTCCCGTCGGCCCGGAGCAGCTCACCGCCTTTAAATATGTCATCCGAGGGAATGGTCAGGTGAGACCTTAGCTTGAACCTTTCATCCTTCGCGCCGATGTAGTTCTCAGCCACAACTTTCCAGGAACCAACCACCCGTGACTGACCACCAAGACATCATCTCGCAGCTCGTCCCCATCGTCATCGAGCAGTCCAGCCGGGGCGAGCGCAGCTTCGACATCTATT
>JAXDPR010000093.1:0-4962 GCA_034668265.1 Sphingomonadales bacterium | reverse complement strand
CGCTGCCGGCGCTTGCCCAGCAGTCGGCATCGCCGCAGCCAGTGCCGTCGACCCCGACGCAGAACGGCGTTTCGCCGACGACATCGTCCTCGACGTTGCCGGAGGGCGGCGCGGACGAGACCGCAATTGAGGAGGTATTGGGCTCAAACCCGCCAGCCGCGCTCGTTCCTCCCTCTCCGCCGGTAGAATATCCCGGCTGGGCTCGGCGCGATCCGTGGACCGTCGGCGCACTGGACCCGCGCAGCCTCGGGCTGGGGGAGGCACCGTGGGGAACCGCGGACGGGTCGTTCCTCTCGACGCTCATGCGGCGGATGCAGACGCCGATCGCCTCGCGCTGGGCGCATATCGCGCTCCGCGACGCGCTGCTCGCAAAGGCCGCTGCACCGGCCAATGTGAATCCGGTCGACTGGGTCGCCGAGCGGGCCTGGCTTCTGCTTCGCCTCGGCGAGGCGGACGCGGCGCGGCTGCTCGTCGCGGGAGTCGATGCCGACCGGTTCACGCCGAAGATGGTCCAGGTCGGAGTGCAGAGCGCTCTCGCCAATTCGGACCCGGCGGCCCTGTGCCCGCTCGAGGAGGGCATTCGCAAATATGACCCGGGCATCCGTGCGCTGGTCCAGGCGATGTGCGCGTCGCTCGCCGGCGAGCCGGAGCAGGCGTCGGCGATGATCGACCAGGCCCGGCGCTACGGCCGCATCGGCGGGGCCGACCTGGCGCTCTCCGAAAAGGTCGTCGGCGCGGGGGCCAACGGACGCGCGTCGACGATCGAATGGGACCCGGTCGATTCGCTGACCGCCTGGCGGTTCGGGCTGGCGACGGGCACGGGCATGGTGCCGCCCGACAGGCTGGTCAACGGCGCGCCGACCCAGCTTCGGGCATTTCTCGCTCGGGCCCCGTTGCTGACCGCGCAGCAGCGCCTGCCTTCGGCGATGGTCGCCGCGGGGCTCGGGGTCTTCTCGTCGCAAACAATGGTCGATCTCTATTCGCAGATTTACGATGCGACCGATCCGAGCGACCTTGGCGACAGCGATTCCTGGCAGCTGCGCCAGGCATATGCCGGCAAGGACGCCGAGACTCGGCTGGCCGCCATCCGCAAGCTCCTCGGCACCGGCAAGGATGGGCTCCAGAAGGAGGCCGCTCGAGCGCTGGTCGCCCGCGCCGCGACCTTCGTGACGCCGAGCGCCAAGCTTGCGAGCGATGCTCCGGAGCTGATTTCCGCGATGCTCGCCGGCGGCTACGACGAAGCGGCGGCGCGCTGGATCCCTGCGGTCAACGGGATGGACGCGGCCGACAGCGACCGCTGCTGGGCGATGCTCGCGCTGGCCGCACCGAACATCGCCGACGTCGGGACAGGCCGGATCACCAGCTTCATTCGGCGCGACACAAGCCACGACAAGGTGCGCAGCGCCTTGCTCGTCGCCGGACTTGCCGGACTTGGGCGGATCACCGCCGATACGGCCAACAGCCTCAACCGCCGCTACGACCTCGGACTCGGCCATGTCACAAGCTGGACGACGATGATCGACGCCGCCGCCGCGCGAGGCCAGGCGGCGACCGTCCTCCTGCTGACCGGCACGGGCTTCCAGACTCCGTTTTTCGATCGCATTCCGGCGGCCCATGTCTACCATTCGATCGCCGCCCTCAACCGAACGGGCCAGGGCTTCACCGCCCGCATGATCGCCGCCGAGGCGCTTTCCCGCACGTGACTCCGGACGATCGGGCACTCGTCGATCGCTTCCTCGACATGATGGCTGCAGAGGCGGGTTCATCCCGCCACACCCTTGCTGCATACCGCAACGACCTCGAACGGGCGGCGGACAGCCTTGGCTCGCTCGGGAGCGCGAGGGCGGAGGATCTCTCATGCCTCGGCGCGGCCTGGGCCGACCTCGCGCCATCGACGGTCGCTCGCCGCTCCGCGGCGCTGCGGCGCTTCTACGGCTTCCTCGTCGACGACGGGCTCAGGACGGACGATCCCTCGGCGACTTTGCCCCGCCCGCGGCTTGAGCGGCCGCTGCCACGGATCCTCGACGCGCAAGAGGTCGAGCGCATGTTCGCCTCGGCCGAGGATCGGGCGTCAAGCGGAGAGCTGGCGGCCGTCCGCAACCTCGCGTTGCTCGAATTGCTCTACGGCTCCGGCCTCAGGGCGACCGAGCTCGTCAGCCTGCCGCGCGGCGCCGTCCGGCCGGGCCAACCGTTTCTGATGGTCCGCGGCAAGGGATCGAAGGATCGGCTGGTGCCCATTTCCTCGCGCGCCGAGAGCGCAGTAGTGAAATGGCTCGAGCTGGCCCCGGGCGGCACGTTGTGGCTGTTCCCCAGCGGCAAGTCGCACTTGAGCCGGGTGCGGCTGTTCCAGATCGTCCGCGCCATGGCCGCCGATGCCGGAATCGCGCCCGAGCGCGTCAGCCCGCATGTGCTTCGCCACGCCTTCGCGACGCATCTGCTCTCTGGAGGTGCGGACTTGCGCGTCCTCCAATCGCTCCTCGGCCATGCCGACATCGCGACCACGCAAATCTACACCCATGTCGACAGCGCCCGGCTGGTGGAGCTGGTGAACTCGCGACACCCGCTCGCGACCCGAACGCGTTGACCTCGACCGCAGCTTCCGCCTAGTCGCCGCGTCGAATGCTGAATTACCTCGACTTCGAGAAGCCGATCGCCGAGCTCGATACCCGTGTCGCCGAACTGCGCGAGACCGCGAGCAGCTCGGATGACATCGACATCGACCCCGAAATCGGCCGGCTCGAGGCCAAGGCCAACAAGCTGCTTCGCGATACCTATGCCAAGCTCACTCCCTGGCAGAAGGCGCAGGTCGCCCGGCATCCCGACCGACCGCACTTCAAGGATTATGTCGCGGGCCTGACCGAGGATTTCCTTCCGCTGGCCGGCGACCGCTCATTCGCCGACGACCCGGCGATCGTCGGCGGCTTTGCGCGGATCGACGGCCGCAGGGTGATGCTGATCGGCCATGAGAAGGGCGACGACACCGCGTCGCGCCTCAAGCACAATTTCGGCATGGCCAAGCCCGAAGGCTATCGCAAGGCGGTCCGCCTGATGCGGCTCGCCGATCGCTTCGGCATCCCCGTCGTCACGCTGGTCGACACGCCCGGCGCGTTCCCTGGCGTCGAAGCCGAGGAACGCGGCCAGGCAGAGGCCATCGCCCGCTCGACAGAGGAATGCCTGGCGCTCGGCGTGCCGATCATCGCGGTGATCGTCGGCGAGGGGGGCTCGGGGGGCGCAGTCGCAATTGCCAGCGCCAACCGCGTCCTGATGTTCGAGCACGCCATCTATTCCGTCATCTCCCCCGAAGGCTGCGCCTCGATCCTGTGGCGGACGGCCGACAAGGCGCCCGAAGCCGCCGAGGCGATGAAGATCACGGCGCAGGATCAGCAGGCGCTCGGAGTCGTCGACCGGGTCGTTACTGAACCGCTTGGCGGCGCTCATCGCGATCCCGAAGCGGCAATCGGCGCATTGAAGGGCGCCCTCGTCGAGGAGCTCGACGGCTGTGCGAGCCTCGGCCGCGACGAATTGAGGGCACAGCGCCGAGCCAAGTTCCTCGCTATCGGCTGAACGACGCGCACGTCGGAACCGCCCCAGTCATTCACCGTTCAAATTCGCGGCGCTTAGTTTGAGTCGCGAAACCGGAAGACGGGTGCGAGAGATGCGTAGAAAAATCCTCATGCTCACGGCGGCGGCGCTGGCCTTCGCGCCGGCAGCCGCTCAGCCGTCGCGATACCTCGATCCACGCGACGTGGCCGAAGCGCAACGCAACAATGCCGAGATCATTCAGGTCCTCGGCGGCGCCGAGACCGGCGCGCGCGCGACTTATGTCCAGGCCGTGGGGAGGCGCGTCGGCAACCAGTCGGGGATCGGCAATGCCGGCCAGGCGCTCCACTTCACAACGCTCAATTCCGCGGTCGAGAACGCCTTCTCGCTGCCGGGCGGCTACGTCTATGTGACCCGCCAGCTGATGGGCCTGATGGACGACGAGTCCGAGCTCGCCTTCGCGCTCGGCCATGAAGTCGGGCATATCGCCGCCAACCACGCGCACATCCGGGAGCAATATGCCTCGCGCAATCCGCTCGGGGTTTTCGGCCAGATCATCGGCGCGATCTTCGGTTCCGGGATCTCGGACGTTTTAACGGCGCGGTCGAAGCTCGACCTGCTGAGCTTTTCGCGCGACCAGGAATATCAGGCGGACACGCTGGGCCTCCGCTACATGATGGCAGCAGGCTATGATCCGGCGGGCGCAGCCGACATGCTTGCGGCGCTCACCCGGCAAAGTGCAATCGAGGCGCGGGTCCAGGGCCGCACCAACCGTCAGACGCCCGAATGGGCAAGCACCCACCCGTTGAGCCAGAACCGCATGCAACGCGCGCTCGCGGAAGGCCGCGCCACCGGGCGGCTCGGGACTGGCGTGCGGAACCGCGACCAGTTCCTTCGCGAGCTCGAAGGCCTCTATGTCGACGATGACCCGGCACAGGGAATCATCGAGGGCGCCTCCTTCACCCATCCCGACCTCCGCATCCAGTTCAACGTCCCGCAGGGCTATTTGATGTCCAACGGCACCGATGCGGTTACCATCTCCGGCTCGGCCGGGAAGGCGCAGTTCCGCGGCGGCCAGTTCAGCGGCAACCTCGACAATGCCGTTCTGCTGGCCTTCCGCCAGCTGACCGGCGGCCAGGGCGATTTCCCGGTCCCACTGCCGCAGCACGTCACGATCAACGGCATGCCGGCGGCGATCACCACGGCCCGCGTCAACACCGAAGGCGGAGCCCTCGATGCGAGTGTCGCCGCCTACCAGTGGGATTCGCAGCGCGTCTATTATTTCGTCATGCTGACGCCGGCCGGGTATGGCGTCAGTCCGTTCGTATCGATGATCAATTCACTCCGCCGAATCACGCCGGCCGAGGCGGCAGCGATCCGGCCGCGAGTCATCCATATCGAAATGGTTCGGCCGGGCGACAC
>JAXDPR010000092.1:0-3835 GCA_034668265.1 Sphingomonadales bacterium | reverse complement strand
AAATATATAAGGGAGAGTAGAAGAGTGGGTCCGAAGCCTGCGCAAAGCACGCCAACGCAGGCTGGCAAGCCGTTGCTCGCTGTGCTCAGCGGTGAGCGGCGCGACCCTCCGCCGATGTGGATGATGCGTCAGGCCGGGCGCTACCTTCCCGAGTACCGGCAGCTGCGCCAGGAGAAGGGGAGTTTCCTCGACCTGGTCTATGATGCCGAAGCCGCGGCGGAAGTCACGCTGCAGCCGCTCAAGCGTTTCCCGAATCTCGACGCGGCAATCCTCTTTTCCGACATCCTGATCGTGCCGTTTGCGATCGGGCAGAACCTGACCTTCGTGACCGGCGAGGGGCCGCGGCTGACGCCGCCGCTGGTCGGTGCCGATCTCGACGACCTGATGCCCTATCTCGCTCGGCTCGAGCCAGTCTACGAGACGGCTCGCAAGGTGAGAGCGGCGCTGGTGCCGGGGAAGACCTTGATCGGCTTTGCCGGAAGCCCGTGGACGGTCGCGACCTATATGGTCGCAGGGCAGGGCAGCCGCGACCAGTCGGAAGCCCGGCGCATGGCCTATGCCGACCCGGAAAGGTTTCGCGCGCTCAATGGCCGGATCGAAAGCGTCACGCTCGATTATCTCTCCGGCCAGGTCGAGGCCGGCGCCGAGGCGTTGCAATTGTTCGACAGCTGGGCGGGCAGCCTGTCGCCGGCGCAATTCGAGCAATGGGTCATTGCACCCACGGCCCGGTTGGTCGCGGCGCTGAAGGAGCGTCATCCCGATGTTCCCGTCATCGGCTTTCCCAAAGGAGCCGGCGGCAAGCTTGCCGCTTATGCGCGCGAGACGGGGGTCAACGCGGTCGGGCTCGACGAGACGGTAGATCCGGCATGGGCGGCGAAAGAGCTTCCGGAAGACCTTCCGGTGCAGGGCAATCTCGACCCGCTGGCGCTGATCGCTGGCGGGACGGAACTGATGAGCGCGGTGAAGCGGGTCCTTGACGCATTGGCCGGCCGCCCTCACATCTTCAATCTCGGACACGGCATCCTTCCGGATACGCCGGTCACCCATGTCGAGCAGCTGATCGCACTGGTGAAGGGGGATAAGTGAGCAATCTGACCGGATGGCTCGGCCTCGCTTATCCGTGGGTCAAGGCGGCGCACCTCACTTTCGTCATCTTCTGGTTGGCGGGCCTGTTTCTGCTGCCGAGGCTCTACGTCTATCACCAGGAAACGAGCGTCGGCTCGCCTGAAGACCGCGCCTGGATCGAGCGCGAAGCGCGGGTCCGCTCGATTATCCTCAACCCGGCGATGGCGGCGGTGTGGATCCTCGGGCTAATGCTCGCGACCGATCTCGGCATCTGGAACGAGCATTGGTTCCAGGCCAAGCTGGTTTTGGTCGTCGCGTTAAGCGCATACCAGGGCTGGCTCGGCGCCTATGGCAAAAAGCTCGCAGGAGGCGAGCGGCCGCTGTCGGGCAAGGCCGTCCGGATGCTCAACGAAATTCCCGGAATTGCGGCTGCTCTGATCGTTTTTCTGGTGATCATCCGTCCGTTCTGAACATTTCGCCGCGAGTCCGTCGCTCGACTGATTGACAGGACCGAGGTCCAGACATACCTCGACTCGCGAGCGGCCCCGGCCAGTTTCCACATCAGCCGTCGCCGTTCCTATTCCCCTTGCGGCGTCCTGCCGCCTCTCAGCTTTCGGCCAATTTTGACCAGCTCGAGCACCAACTCCCCAAGAAAAGACTATCCCCATGCATTTGAAAGAATTGAAAAAGAAGACCCCCGCGGACCTGGTCGCAATGGCCGAGGAGTCGGGGGTCGAGGGCGCATCGACGATGCGCAAGCAAGACCTCATGTTCTCGATCCTCAAGATCCAGGCCGAAAACGGCGTCGAGATCATGGGTTCGGGCACCATCGAGGTGCTAAACGACGGTTTCGGCTTCCTTCGGTCGCCCGAAGCCAACTATCTCGCTGGGCCAGACGACATTTATGTCGCTCCGTCGATCGTCCGGCGCTTCGGCCTTAGAACCGGCGACACGATCGAGGGCGAGATCCGCGGCCCCAAGGAGGGCGAGCGTTATTTCGCGCTGACCCGCGTCACCCAGATCAATTACGATGATCCCGAGACCGTCCGTCACCGTGTCAATTTCGACAATTTGACGCCGCTCTATCCCGACGAGAAACTGAAGCTCGACACGCTCGACCCGACCATCAAGGACAAGTCGGCGCGCGTGATCGACATCGTCGCCCCGCTCGGCAAGGGCCAGCGCGCGCTGATCGTCTCCCCGCCGCGCACCGGCAAGACCGTGCTGCTGCAGAACATCGCCCGCGCGATCACCGACAATAACCCCGAAGTGATCCTGATCGTCCTGCTGATCGACGAGCGGCCGGAAGAAGTCACCGACATGCAACGCTCGGTCCATGGCGAGGTCATCTCCTCGACCTTCGACGAGCCGGCCCAGCGCCACGTCCAGGTCGCCGAGATGGTCATCGAGAAGGCCAAGCGGCTGGTCGAGCACAAGAAGGATGTCGTGATCCTGCTCGACTCCATCACCCGCTTGGGCCGCGCCTACAACACGGTCGTGCCGAGCTCGGGCAAGGTGCTGACCGGCGGTGTCGACGCCAACGCGCTGCAGCGTCCGAAGCGCTTCTTCGGCGCCGCGCGCAACATCGAGGAGGGCGGCTCGCTCTCAATCATCGCCACTGCGCTGATCGATACCGGCTCCAAGATGGACGAGGTCATCTTCGAAGAGTTCAAGGGAACCGGCAACAGCGAGATCGTCCTGGATCGCAAGGTCTCCGACAAGCGCATCTTCCCCTCGCTCGACGTCGGCAAGTCGGGCACGCGCAAGGAGGAACTGCTGGTCGACCAGAACGTCCTCACCAAAATGTGGGTGCTGCGCAGGATCCTGATGCAGATGGGCACGGTCGACGCGATGCAGTTCCTGCTCGACAAGATGAAGGACGCGAAGTCGAACGAGGATTTCTTCGCTTCGATGAATCAGTAATCTGCGGCCATGCCTGACGGTATCTTCGACTTCGCGGCAATCCTGACTCCGGCCGGTCTTGCCGTGCTCGTGCAGGTGATCCTGATCGACCTGACCATGGCCGGCGACAATGTCGTGATCATGGGCACGCTCACGTCCGGACTGCCGGCCCGCGAGCGGCGCAAGGTGATCATGCTCGGCGTCGGCATGGCGGTCGTGTTCCTGATCTCCTTCGCGCTCGTTGCAACACAGCTTCTGAAAATCACCGGCCTGCTGCTCGCCGGGGGGCTGCTGCTGCTGTGGGTCGCGTACAACATGTACCGCGAGCTGAAGCCTTCGGCCGAGGTCACGGCCGACGATCCGGAGACGGCTGCGGTGGAGGGTCCTCCGGCGACCAAGACGTTCCTTCGGGCCGCGGTGCAAGTCACCATCGCCGATCTGTCGATGAGCCTCGACAATGTGCTCGCGGTCGCCGCGGCGGCGCGCGATCACCCCTCTGTGCTCTTCGTGGGCCTCGTGCTCTCGGTGACCTTCATGGGCGTCGCAGCAACCTTCGTTGCGCGGCTGATCCATCGTTTTCCGCTGCTGGCCTGGGCGGGGCTGTTGATGATCCTCTACGTTGCGCTGAAGATGATCTGGGAAGGCTGGCACGACGTCGCTCCGCTGCTCGGCTAAGGCCGGCCAATGAGCGCGACCGATACGATCTTCGCTTTGTCGAGCGGACGGCCGCCGGCGGCGATTGCGGTGATCCGGATCAGCGGACCAGCCGCTCATGCGGCGGCGGAGCGAATCGCCGGGGCGCTTCCCGACGCGCGGACCGCTGCGGTCAGAGAGCTTCGCCACTCCGTCACCGGTGATCTGCTCGACG
>JAXDPR010000091.1:0-3155 GCA_034668265.1 Sphingomonadales bacterium | reverse complement strand
CCGTCGCCTTGTCGGTCATCATGTCGGCGATCTGCTGGTCCTCGGCGATGGTGTCGCCGACCTTGACGTGCCAGGCGACGATCTCGGCCTCGGCAATGCCTTCGCCGATGTCGGGCAGCTTGAATTCATAGCGAGCCATCAGTCAGCCATGACCTTTTCTAGCGCGCGTTTCATGCGCTTCGGGCCGGGGAAATAGGCCCATTCATAGGCGTGCGGGTAGGGCGTGTCCCAGCCGGTGACGCGCTCGACCGGCGCTTCGAGGTGATAGAAGCAGCGCTCCTGCACCAGGGCGACGAGCTCGGCGCCGAAGCCGCTGGTCCGCGGCGCCTCGTGCACCACGAGGCAGCGGCCGGTTTTTTTCACCGACTGCTCGATCGTCTCGAGGTCGAGCGGGACGAGGGTGCGGAGATCGATGACTTCCGCGTCGAGCCCCTGGCTCTCCACGGCTGCCAGAGCAACATGGACCATCGTGCCGTAGGCCAGGATCGTGAGATCGTTGCCTTCGCGGACCACCGCCGCCTTGCCAATCGGCACGGTGTAATGGCCCTCGGGAACCTCGCTTGCCGGGTGCTTGGACCAGGGTTTGACGGGCCGGTCGTGGTGACCGTCGAACGGCCCGTTGTAGATGCGCTTGGGCTCGAAGAAGATCACCGGGTCCGGGTCCTCGATCGCCGCGATCAGCAGGCCCTTGGCGTCATAGGGCGTCGAGGGGATGACGACCTTTAGCCCGGCGATGTGCGTGAACAGACTCTCCGGCGACTGGCTGTGCGTCTGCCCGCCGAAGATGCCGCCGCCATAAGGCGTGCGGATGACCATCGGCATCGTCCATTCAGCCGCGGTGCGGTAGCGGATCTTGGCGACCTCGCTGACGATCTGGTCGTAGCCCGGGTAGATGTAATCGGCGAACTGGATCTCGATCACCGGCTTGAGGCCATAGCAAGCCATTCCGACCGCAGTTGAGACGATCCCGCCCTCGCTGATCGGCGCGTCGAACACCCGGGTCTTGCCGAACTGTTTCTGCAGCCCCTCGGTGACGCGGAAGACGCCGCCGAAATAACCGATGTCCTCGCCGAACACGACCACGTCGTCGTCGCGCGCCATCATCACCTTGTGCGCGTCGTTGAGCGCCTGGATCATGTTCATGGTCGCCATCAGTCGCGACCTTCGGCGAGCGCGGCCTCGCGCTGTTCCGCGATGTTCCACGGCACCTCGGCATAGACGTCGTCGAACATCGTCTCGTTGCCGTCCTTGCCCTGCTCGGGCAGGATCCCGAGCTTTTCGGATTCCTTCTGCGCGGCGCGAACGGCCGCGTCACATTCCGCGGTCATTGCCGCATGGCGGTCTTCGTCCCACTCGCCGATCGCAATCAGGTGGGCCTTGAGGCGTTCGACCGGGTCCCCGAGCGGCCACGCCTTGGCCTCGTTGGTCGGCCGGTAGCCGCTGGGGTCATCGGAGGTCGAATGGCCCTCGGCGCGATAGGTGAAGAACTCGATCAGGGTCGGGCCGCCGTTGGCGCGGGCCCGGTCTGCGGCCCACTTCACGGCGGCATAGACGGCAAGTGCGTCATTGCCATCGACGCGCAGCCCCGCGACGCCATAGCCGACCGCGCGCTGGGCGAAGGTCGCGCGCTCGGCGCCGGCGATGCCGGAGAAGCTCGAGATCGCCCACTGGTTGTTGACCACGGCGAGCACCACCGGCGCGTTGTAGACCGCGGCGAAGGTCATCGCGCTGTGGAAGTCGCCCTCGGCCGTCGCACCGTCCCCGACCCAGCCCATCGCAATCCGGCTGTCGCCCTTGATCGCCGCGCCCATCGCCCAGCCGACCGCCTGCGGGAATTGCGTCGCGAGGTTGCCGGAGATCGAGAAGAAGCCGTGCGCCTTGTCTGAATACATGATCGGCAGCTGGCGGCCTTTGAGCTTGTCGCCTTTGTTCGAATAGATCTGGTTCATCATCTCCGTCAGCGGGTAGCCGCGGGCGATTAGCAGCCCCTGCTGGCGGTAGGTCGGGAAGTGCATGTCGTCGCGGTCGAGCGCGGTTTGCGCCGCGACCGAGATCGCCTCCTCGCCGGTGCACTTCATGTAGAAGCTGGTCTTCCCCTGGCGCTGCGAGCGGTACATGCGGTCGTCGAAGATGCGAACCGTGACCATGTCGCGCAGCATCTTGCGCAGCGTGTCCGCATCAAGCTTCGGGTCCCACGGGCCGACGGCCTGATTGTCCTCGCCGAGCACCCGGACCAGCGCGGTGGTCAGTGGGTGAGTCTCCACAGCGGCGACGGTCGTGTCGGGACGCGGCGCGCTGCCTGCAGCCGGAACCTCGACGCTCGAGAAATCAGGCGTGTCGCCGGGCCGGAACGCCGGCTCGGGCACGTGCAGCTCGAGCTTGGGCGCATTGCGGCGCAGTGATGGATCTTTGTCGCTCATACCTCTCCCGGGCGCCGCTTAGTCCCCTATCCCAAAGGCGGCAACTGGTCGTGACAAGGATGCTTTACATTGACCTTCCAACGGTCGCAAAGCTAGGGCGCTCTCCATGGCCGACAAGCAGAAAGACAGCCCGCCCGACCGCCTCTCGCTCGACCCGAGGAGCGAGTTTTACGACGAGGCGCTGCTGGGCCGCGGTGTCGGAATCAAGTTCAACGGCCAGGAAAAGACCAGCGTCATCGAATATTCGATCTCGGAAGGCTGGATCCGCGTCGCCGCGGGGCGCAGCCTCGATCGCTTCGGCCAGCCGATGACGATCAAGTTGAAGGGGCGGGTCGAGCCGTATTTCCAAGAACCGGCTCAGGACGCCGGTGGTGACGAGGGCGTCGCCTCCGAAGGATAAGCGGCGCCGGCGCGGCGCTTGTTGCGCCACTTCCTGAACGCCCAGCCGCCGAGCGCCACTGCCGCAAGCGTCGGCACGCTGCGCCTCGCGAGCGCGGCCGCGCCATATCCGAGCATCGCGCCCTTCGCGCCTTCATTCTTGCCGGCGACCTTCTCGCCCAGCCACGCCCCGAACAGCTTGCCGATCATGCGTGTTCACTCCTCACGACTTGCGCCGCTTCGACGCGCAGCGCGCGGCGAAAGTTCCCAACCGAGGCTTGGGATTCGCCACCAACTCTTGGTTGGGAAAATCCGCCGATCAACGCCCGCCCAACAAGTTTTTCCTAGTTTTCCGGG
>JAXDPR010000090.1:0-6099 GCA_034668265.1 Sphingomonadales bacterium | reverse complement strand
TATCGTCCCGGTCCGGCGATGTGCTTACCAGCGTGACCGGGCAGCGGATGAGCTCTTCGACGCGGCGAACATATTTGATCGCGCGCGCCGGAAGGTCGGCCCAGCTGCGCGCGCCCCGGGTCGATCCGGGCCAGCCCTCGATCTCCTCGTAGACCGGCTCGACCCGCATCTGGTCGGCGGCGTGGGGCGGGAGATAATCGAAGCGCTCACCGCCAATGCGATAGCCGGTGCAGATGATCACCGTCTCGAAGCCGTCGAGCACGTCGAGCTTTGTCAGCGCCACTCCGGTGACGCCGCTCACGGTGACTGCCTGGCGAACCAGCACTGCGTCGAACCAGCCGCAGCGGCGCCGCCTTCCAGTGACCGTACCGAACTCGTGCCCGCGCTCGCCGAGCCGCTGGCCGATCGCATTGTCCTGCTCGGTGGGGAAGGGGCCGGATCCCACCCGTGTCGTGTAAGCCTTGACGATTCCAAGTACGAACCCGGCCGCGCCTGGACCCATGCCGCTGCCCGCGCCGGTGGTTCCGGCGACGGTATTGGACGAGGTGACGAACGGATAGGTGCCGTGGTCGACGTCAAGCAGCACGCCCTGCGCGCCTTCGAACAGGATTCGGCGGCCGCGTCCACGCGCTTCGTCAAGGTCGCGCCACACCGGGCCGGCAAACGACAGCACGAAATCGGCAATTTCGGAGAGGTCGTGGAGCAGCCGAGCGCGGTCGACCGGAGGCTCGCCGAAGCCCGCGCGAAGCGCATCATGGTGGGCGCACAGCCGGTCGAGCAGCGGCCCAAGTTCATCGAGATGAGCGAGGTCACAGACTCGGATCGCGCGGCGGCCGACCTTGTCTTCGTAAGCCGGACCGATGCCGCGCCGGGTGGTGCCGATCTTGCCTGCGCCCGAAGCATCCTCGCGCAGCCCGTCGAGGTCGCGGTGAATGGGCAGGATAAGCGGGCAGGTCTCGGCGATCCGCAGAATTTCCGGCGTGACTTCGACGCCTTGCTCGCGGATCCGTTCGACCTCGTCTCTCAGGGCCCACGGGTCGAGCACCACGCCATTGCCAATGACCGACGGCGTGCCCCGCACAATCCCGCTCGGCAGCAGCGACAATTTGTAGGTCTGGCTGCCGACGACCAGCGTGTGGCCGGCATTGTGGCCGCCCTGGAAGCGAACGACCATGTCGGCGCGGCTTGCCAGCCAGTCGACGATCTTGCCCTTGCCTTCGTCACCCCATTGGGCGCCGATGACGGTGACGTTGCCCACGAATGTTCCTTATTTTGAGCGGTCCGAGGGCTCCTAGGGGCGAAGCGCCGGCCCGTCCAGCCGACCGGGAACCGTTTGGCGAGCGGAACAGAATTCGCAATCCACGCGTATTGATGAACCGCGACGCGCCTTGCGCGGGCGCGATAGGAACCATGAATGGGGAAAGCAGCTAATGAAGACCACCACCGTCCTTGCGATCGCCCTGGGCCTTGGCTCGCTCGCGGCATGCAACAAGAGCCCGCAGCAACAGGCCGCCGATAATTACGAGGCGAACGTCGACAATGCCGCCTCGACGATGGAGGCAAATGTTGACAATGCCGCGGATCAGATGAGTGCCAATGTCGACAACGCGTCGGACGCCATGAAGTCCGCGGCGGACAACAAGTCGGATGCGATGAAGGCCGCCGCCGACAACAAGGCGGACGCGATCAAAAACACCAAATAATCGGGCTTCCGACCACTCGCACGCAAGTTGGTCGGCCAGGGCGCCCTCCGGACCGGGTGGGCGCCCTTTTTGCGTCTCAAAAGCTTAGCGGAACCACCTCGCGGACCCCGGCCAGGTCATGCAGCTGCCGAGCGACGCCGGCCGTGATCGGGTCATCGACCGCCACCAGCGCCACCGCCTCGCCTTCCTGCTTGCGCCGGCCGAGCCCGAAGGTTGCGATGTTGATCCGGTTTTCGCCGAGCTTGGTCCCGAGCGCGCCGATGAAGCCGGGCGCGTCGGTGTTGACGATGTAGATCATCTGGCCGGCGAGCTCGGCCTCGATCGGCACCCCGAAGATGTTGACGAGTCGCGGCGCGCGATTGCCGAACAACGTTCCCTCGACCCGCTTCGGGCCATGATCGGTGCCGACGGTGACCGCGACGAGCGTGTGGTAATCGCCTTCGCCCTCGTTGCGGATTTCACGGACGGCGATGCCGCGCTCCTTGGCGAGATACGGCGCGTTGACCATGTTCACCGTGTCCGACCAGGTCGCCATCACCCCGGCAAGCACCGCGCCCGTGATCGGCTTGATGTTGAGCTCGGCCGCGGCGCCCTCGACTTCGACGTCGATGGAGCGGATTTCGGTCCCTGCAATCTGCCCGACGAGCCGCCCGAGCTTTTCGGCAAGGCCCATGTAGGGCCTGAGCCGCGGCGCTTCTTCAGCCGATAGCGAGGGTACATTCACGGCGTTGGTGATGCCGCCGAGGAGCAGGTAGTCGCTCATCTGTTCGGCGATCTGGATCGCGACGTTGACCTGCGCCTCGGTCGTCGAAGCACCGAGGTGCGGCGTGCAGATCAGCCCCGGCGTCCCGAACAGCGGGTTCGCCTTGGCAGGCTCTTCGGCGAACACGTCGAGCGCCGCGCCGGCGACCTGTCCGCTCTCCAGAGCCTCCTTGAGCGCCGCTTCGTCGATCAGCCCGCCGCGGGCACAATTGACGATCCGCACGCCTTTCTTGGTCTTCGCTAGCGCGTCGCGGCCGAGGATTCCGCGCGTCTGCTCGGTCAGCGGCGTGTGCAGCGTGATGAAATCGGCCCGGGCAAGCAGATCGTCGAGTTCGACCTTGTCGACTCCCAGCTCCATCGCCCGCTCCGACGACAGGAACGGATCGTAGGCGACCACCTTCATCTTGAGGCCGTGTGCGCGGTCCGCAACGATCGAGCCGATATTGCCGCAGCCGATCAGGCCCAGTGTCTTGCCGGCCAGCTCGACGCCCATGAAGCGGTTCTTCTCCCACTTGCCCGACTGGGTCGACTGGTCGGCCTGCGGGATTTCCCGAGCGAGCGCGAACAGCATCGCAATCGCATGCTCGGCGGTGGTGATCGAATTGCCGAAGGGCGTGTTCATGACGACGATCCCTCGCGCCGAAGCGGCGGGCACGTCGATCGTGTCGACGCCGATGCCGGCGCGGCCGATCACCTTGAGGCGCGGGAGGGCGGCATCCATCGCCGCCGCATTGATCCTGGTCGAGCTGCGGACGGCGACGCCGTCATAGCCGCCGATGATCGCGTTCAGCTCATCGGGCGTCAGGCCCGGCTTTTCGTCGACGGTGATTCTACGATCGCGAAAAATCGCGGCCGCGCGCGGATCCATCTTGTCCGCGATGAGGACCTTGACGAGCTCAGCCACGGATCGTCTCCCAAGCCCAGTCGAGCCACGGCCCGAGCGTTTCGATGTCGGCGGTGTCGACCGTCGCTCCGCACCAGATACGCAAGCCCGGCGGGGCGTCGCGATAAGCCCCAATGTCGTAGGCCGCGTCCTCGCGTTCGAGCAGCTTGGCGATCGCCTTCTGGCATGCGCGGTTGGCATCCAGGTCGGAGCGGTCGGCGAACCGCAGGCAGACCGAGGTGTTCGACCGGATCGCGGGATCGCCCGCAAGATGCTCGATCCACTCCGCGCCTTGGACCCAGCGGTCGAGCGCCGCGGCGTTGGCGTCGGCACGCGCGAGCAGGGCTTTTAGTCCTCCGATACGCTCCGCCCAATCGAGCGCGAACAGCCAATCCTCGACGCACAGCATCGAAGGCGTGTTGATAGTCTCGCCTTTGAAGATGCCGTCGATCAGCTTGCCGCTTTTGGTCAGCCGGAAGATCTTGGGCAGCGGACGCGGCGCCGGCTCGCGCTCCAGCCGTTCAACCGCACGCGGTGACAAAACCAGCATGCCGTGCGCGGCCTCGCCGCCAAGCGCCTTTTGCCAGCTGAAGGTGCCGACATCGATTTTGGCCCAGTCGATATCCTGGGCGAAGGCCGCGGAGGTCGCGTCGCAAATGCTCAAGCCTGCGCGTTCGGCGGCGATCCAGTCTCCATCGGGGACGCGGACGCCGCTGGTCGTGCCGTTCCAGGTGAAGACGAGGTCGCTGGCCGGATCGATTCCGTTGAGGTCGCAGATCTCGCCGTAATCGGCGGTTCGGACCTCAGCATCGAGCTTCAGCTGCTTGGCAACGTCCGTCACCCAGCCGGCGCCAAAGCTCTCCCACGCAAGCATCGTCACCGGTCGGGTGCCGAGCAGGGACCAGATGGCCATCTCCATCGCGCCCGTGTCCGATGCGGGCACGATACCCAGCTTGTAGTCGGCCGGGAGGCGCAACAGCGCGTGGGTGCGCTCGATCGCCTGCTCAAGTCGCGCTTTGCCGATGGTTCCGCGATGCGAGCGGCCGAGCGCCGCGACGTCGAGCAATTGCGGAGACCAGCCCGGCGGCTTGGCGCACGGACCAGACGAGAAGTAGGGGCGTTGCGGTTTGGTGGGAGGTTCTACCAGGCGCGTCTTCGCGCCGGCAGCATCAGCATCAGTCATCAAACTCTCCTTGCAGAGAGCACGCGGTGCGTTGGGACACCGTGGCCCGCCGCCGCTTTTAAGGGTGATTGCGGCGCTCGCAAGGCAGCTGCGAAAGATTCGCGGCGAGGCGGGAATCGACGGGATGCTGCACTGCACAACCGCTTGAAATTCCTCGAATCCGTCTTTCGAGCAGAGGGATTCAACCGTTCACCGCGCGGAGCGGACGACTCGTCCCGCAGAGCGGAACAGAAGGTTGAATTCATTAACCAACCGAAAGCAGTGTTGCTGACGCCAGCACGCGGTGGGCAATTCGCGGGCATCGGCAAGGGGCTGGGGAGCTCCTTTACAAGATGGGATTCGGCGACGCGCTTTGGCGCGGGTCGATTGTGGAGCGGGATCAAATGACGCAAGTTTTGGCCGTAACGACGGGCCTGTTTCGTGATCGCGACCTGTTCGTCCATGACGGCTCCAAGCTGCGCCGCTTTCGCGTCTCGGCACCGCTTCAGGCGGTGTTTTTTGTGGTCCTGCTCGGCCTCGTCGCCTGGGCAAGCTATGCGACCGCCCAACTCATGACCCGTCCCCACACGGCTGCCGTCGCAAGCCTTCCGGCGGCGACCGAAGCCCGTGCACGGCAGATCGAGCAACGCCAGGCCCTGATCGAGGCGGCCCTCGCCGGACAGAAGATCGACCCGCAGGTGGTTGCGGCGGCTGCCGCGAGCGGCCGACTTGCCGCCGACGGCCCGCTCGCCCGCGTCGAGGAGCAGCAGCTCGCTCAAGCTGCGCTCGTCGCCAAGGCGCTGGACGTTCGCTACCAGGTCACCGCCGCCGAGCTGAAGCGCCTCGGCATCACACCGGCCCGCGTCGGCAGCACGGCTGGCGTGGGCGGTCCGTTCGAGGCTGCCGGAAACGCGACTTTCAAGACTCTCTTCGACAGCTGGAAGAAGCTCGACCAACTTCAGGACGGAATCATCGCCGTTCCCTCCGACAAGCCGATCAGGGCCAGCGTCGAATTCACCAGCGGCTTCGGCGTCCGCTCCGACCCGTTCCACGCCGGCGCCGCGTTCCACCCCGGGATTGACCTTTCAGGCGCCTACGGAACCCCAATTTACGCTACCGCCGACGGAACCGTGCTCCGCTCCGGCTGGAACAATGGCGGCTACGGCAATCTGGTCGAGATCGACCATGGCCGCGGCATCACCACCCGCTACGGCCACATGTCGGCAATCCTCGTCCACGAAGGCGACCACATTTCTCGCGGCCAGCAGATTGGCCGCATGGGCTCGACCGGCCGCTCGACCGGAAACCACCTGCACTATGAAGTGCGAATCGACGGCCGTGCGGTGAACCCGATTCCCTTCATGAAGTCGACCGATTACGTCCTCGCGATGCAGCGCCGCTCTGGCGCCGCCTCGATGGACGCAGTCGCGATCGGCGGCCCGGTCAGCGGCCAGCGCTGATCGTTTCCTTGCCGCTCGGCGCGGCGCTTCCTATCTCGCACTTGTGAGCGAACCTCAGATCAGCCTGACGCAAAGCGCGGCCAAGCGCGTAGCCTGGATCGCCGATCGCCAGCGCAAGCCCGCCATCCT
>JAXDPR010000089.1:0-2921 GCA_034668265.1 Sphingomonadales bacterium | reverse complement strand
TGGTCGTCCGCCCGTACCTGGCCGCGCTTCCGCCTTCCCGCTTGTTCACGGTGATGACGGTCGGCATGGCAGGCGTCGCGGGCACGATCCTCGCCGCTTATGCGAGCCTGCTGGGCGCCAGCTATCTGCCCTACCTCCTCGCCGCGGCCTTTATGTCGGCCCCGGGCGGAATCCTGATGGCCAAGATGATCATGCCCGACGATCCTGCGGATTCCGACAAAGTCGAGGACACCAAGGTCGACGTCGCGGAGACCTTCGAGGAAGGGCAGCAGCCCGCCAACATCATCATGGCCGCCGCGCAGGGCGCGCAGACCGGCGTCAAGCTCGCGGTCGCCGTCGGCGCGATGGTGCTGGCGTTCGTCGCTCTGGTCGCGCTCGCAAACGGCCTGCTCGGCGGGCTCGGCAACCTCGTCGGGATCCCGAACCTCAGCTTCCAGCGGATCATCGGCTATGTCTTCCAGCCGGTCATGTTCCTGATCGGCGTGCCATGGCGCGAAGCGGGCACCGCCGGCGGCCTGTTCGGGACCAAGCTTGTCCTGAACGAATTCGTCGCCTTCATCGACCTCGGCAAGATGGACGCAGCGACGCTGAGCCAGCGCAGCCGCGAGATCGTGACCTTCGCGCTGTGCGGCTTCGCCAACTTCAGCTCGATCGCGATCCAGATGGCGGTGACTGGGGGCTTAGCGCCCAACCAGCGGCCGGTCATCGCGAAGTTGGGACTGCGCGCGCTCCTCGCCGGCAGCCTCGCCAACCTGATGAGCGCCGCGCTTGCGAGTTTGATGCTTCCGTAAACGTCATTGCGAGGAGCGCAGCGACGCGGCAATCCACGCGCCGCTGGATTGCTTCGCTTCGCTCGCAATGACGAGTAAAAGAGTGAGTTATGGCTACGATCACCGACGACAATATCGCGTCCGTTTCCCTGAAGGACGCTACCCAAGACCCCGAGGGGTTCGCCCAGAAGCTCGGCCGGAGCTTCGAGGAATATGGCTTCGCGATCATCGCCGACCACAGCATTCCCGACGAGCTGATCCACCGCGCCGAGGATAAGGCCAAGGCCTTCTTCGCTTTGCCGGAGCAGGTGAAGCGTAAATATCTCATTCCCGGCGGCGGCGGCGCGCGCGGCTACACGCCGTTCGGGATCGAGACCGCCAAGGGCGGCAAGGCGCACGACCTCAAGGAATTCTGGCACGTCGGCCGCGACCTGCCGCCGGGTCACCGCTTCCGCGACCACATGTCTGACAATCTCTGGCCGGCCGAAGTGCCGAGCTTCAAGGACACGTTCCAGGAGATCTTCGCGACCTTCGATCGGTCAGGGCTCAAGGTGCTCAAGGCGATCGCCCGCTACCTCAAGATCGACGAGGATTATTTCGAGGACGCGGTGCGCGACGGAAATTCGGTGCTGCGCGCGCTGCATTATCCGCCTCAGTCAGAGCCGACCGGCGAGCATATCCGCGCCGGAGCGCACGAGGACATCAACGCGATCACGCTTTTGCTCGGCGCCGAAGAAGCGGGGTTGGAGCTGTTGACCCGCGACGGCCGCTGGATACCGGTGTCGCCCAAGCCCGGCGAGCTGGTGATCAACATCGGCGACATGCTGCAGCGGCTGACCAACGGCAAGCTGCGCTCGACCACCCACCGCGTCGTCAACCCGACGCCCGACCGCGCGAGCAAGGCGCGTTATTCGATGCCCTTTTTCCTCCACTTCCGCTCGGATTTTCTGATCGATCCGCTGAAGGAAACGTTGGGCGCGGGCGAGCAGCCGAAGTGGCCGCCAGTCACGGCCAACGATTATCTCCAGGAGCGGCTGCGGGAGATCAAGCTCGTCTAGCGATCCAGCGAGCCTGACGCCGGCGCTTCGGGACACGCTCGTGGCCGTCGCCGAACTGGCGGGTGATGCAGCAGATCCCTGGTGGATCATCGGCAGTGCCGCGGTGGCACTGGTGGGCGGCGCCGTTGACGACGTGCGCGACGTCGATGTGCTGAAGAGCTCTGCCGACGCGTCGAATTTACTGGCTCGCGTCGGCTCGGGGCCGGCTCGCCGCGAGCCGGATCAGCGGTTCAGCTCCGACGTCTTTGGAACATGGAAGGCGCCGCCGCTCCCAGTCGAGTTTATGGGCGGGTTTTGCTACTGTTCGTCGGGATTGTGGCGCCCGGTCCGGCCCGTCACGCGAGACGCCGTTGGCGTTGACGGCAGAACTCTGTTCGTTCCCTCGGCCGCGGAGCTGAAAGCCTTGTTGCTCGGGTTCGGCCGTGACAAGGACATCGCGCGCGCGGCCTTGATTCCAGGTTGATTTAGGCGGGCTTCGCCAGATTGGCCGGTCCAAAGCCGAACGGGATCAGCTCGCCGATCGTGTGCCGCTCCACACCGGAGCCGTCGCCGCTTCCGCAGAGAATTTCGACATCGCGGCCGCCGAGCTGGGCGGCTTCGAGGATCGCCTGGCGGCACCCACCGCATGGCGTGCAAACCATGTCGCCACTGCCGCCGACCACCGCGATCCGCGCGACCTTGTCGAGCCCGAACATGTGCTGTGCGGCGGTAAGCGCGCTCTGCTCGGCGCAGACGCCCAGCCGATAGCAGGCATTCTCCATGTTGGCGCCGGTCACCACCTCACCGTCGACACTCTCGACCGCGCAGCCGACGAGGAAGCTGGAATAAGGCGCATAGGCCTTCGCCGCCGCTGCGCGCGCCAGGCCGAGAAGCTCTTCATCTGTCATGGGATTGACCTTATGCGCAGCCAGGTTTGCTGCGGCAACCTGTTCGGAGAATGGCCCCTATGAATTCGCGCGCGCTGCTCGCAGCCTTCGTTTTTCTTCTGCCGGCATGCACGGTCAGCACCCACGCGCCGGCGCCGATTGCGGCGGCGCAACCGGCCGCGCGGACCGAGGTCCAGATCCTCGCGATCAACGATTTCCACGGCAAT
>JAXDPR010000088.1:0-6005 GCA_034668265.1 Sphingomonadales bacterium | reverse complement strand
GCGCGGGCAGAAAGTGAAGGCGTTCGTGGTGCTGGCCGCGGATGCGAAGCCGTCGGACGCGCTGGTCGTGGAGCTGCAGGCCCACGCGAAGGCCGAGATCGCGCCTTACAAATATCCGCGCGAGATCGAGTTCGTAAACGCGCTGCCGAAGACGGCGACGGGCAAGCTCAGTCGGACCGAGTTGCGACGCGCCGCAGCAAATTGAGGCTGCTCAACTTGCTTGGGCAGACGCTCGCTACGCGTCAGCATTCTGACGACATTACCAATCAAGCGAAATAGGTTTGCCATGTGACCCAGCACGTGCCGCACAGGCTCAGCGCGCCGAGCAACGCCACCCATTTAGCGGCGCACAATCCGAGAACCGGCCTCCCCGTCGCCGGCACGACCAGAAGGACTAGCGGTGCCAAGGGATAGATGTAGCGGCCGTTGAAGCCCTGCACGACGGGCGCGCGATAAGCGGTCCACTGGAGATAGAGCAGCGTCAGGATGATGACGATCGTGAGCGCGGCGATTGCCAGCGAGAGCACGCGCGTCGACGGACTGCGCAGGACGCCGTGGCTCGCAGGTGCATCCGACAGCAACGCGCCGGCGAGCAGGATGGCAAGCGCCGGGAAAAACAGGACCGGCATCGTCACCGGCGGTCCGAACACGCCGAGAAAATCGACCATGATCTTGGGAAGGAATGGCTGTCATGGCAAAGTCCAATGGGTGCGACATGATCAGCGCGAATTGTGCATGTGGGTCGACTACGCCCGACCAGGTCCGATACGCGCCGCGTCGAAATAGGTCAGCTTGATCAGAACCATCCAGGCCGCGGTCGCAAGGATACGCGGAAGTGCGATGAGCGCGCAGGCGCGCATTCGGGCATGCAGGGTCGCGAAGCGTTTTGCGGGAATGGCGAACGCAAGGAGCGGCAGCAATAGGTAGGCGCTTTTCGCCTGCGCGACGATGAAGGCGACGAGCGCCATCGCAGCGATTCGAGCCGGCCGGACCGGACCGTTCGCCGCCATTTCCCGAAACACCAGACCGAGGAACAAGAAGGCCAGGCCGTTGGTCAGCTGGTCCGCGTCGAGCGTGCTTCGCGAGAAGAGGACCGGCGGAAGCAGCGCGACGGCGGCGAAGCTGAACTTGTACGCGGGCGCAACCCGTATCGCGCCGAACGTCAAAAGGATCGCGGCGATCAGACCCGTCACCCGGCCGACATAGAAAAGCACGAGCGGTTTCAGTCCTGCGCGCTCGCCGATCGCAACCGCGACGACCTGCGGCAGATAGGAGACCGGATGCAAGACCGCGATCGGGCTCGGCTGCACGCGCCGTGGCCGGTCGCCGCCGAGATCCAGCGAAGCCACCCGCTCGAAGTCCGCGCGAGAATAATGGTAGGGGGGCTTCGCCCCCTCCGGAAATCTGCGGTTTGTGATCTCGAGAAGGCCGGCGATTCCACCCGGTAGAGCAACCGGCGCGACCAGCGGCTCGCCTGACACGATCCCCGCGACCCGCTGAAAATTGAGCTGCTCATTGCCGCCCGCGAGAGGCGGAATCAGAGCGATCAGTATCGCCCCGCCGAGAATTGCGAACAGGGCGAAGATCCACTCCGGCGCCCACCCCCAGCGCACGTGGGAGGAGCCCCGGTCACGCACGGCGAATCCGGGCGGTCACTCGAACTCCACGATGACCTGATCGACAGCGACGCTGTCGCCCGCTTTCGCCGGCGTCGCCTTGACCGTCGCCGCTCGGCCTGCGCGGAGGATATTCTCCATCTTCATTGCCTCCATCACCGCGACCGGCTGGCCCGGCTCGACCTTGTCGCCGACCGCGACGTCAAGGCGAGTCAGCAGGCCCGGCATCGGCGCCAGCAGCAGCCGCGACAGGTCCGGCGCCGGCTTGTCGATCATGTGTTTAGCGAGGTCGGCGACATGCGGGGCGAGCACCTGGACTTTGTGGGTGGCCCCATGCGTCTGAAGCTCCCAATTGCGGCCGGCGCGGCGCACCTGGACGATGCGATGGCGGCCGTCGACACTGACCGCCAGCAGCCGTTGCCCCGGCACCCAGCGCCCGACGATGTCGATCAGCTCGCCGCCATCCAGCACCGCGAGCGTGCCGCCCTTGTAGGGCTTGATCCGCACGCGATGCTCCTCGCCGCCAAAGCAGACCACGCGCTCGCACGGGAAGTGCCGCGGCGGGCCGAGCTGACCGTCGATTTCCGCCGCGCGCTCGTCGGTGATCACGGAAACCATCCCGGCGATGACCGCGAGATCGGCGATCAGCTGTTGGTCCGCCGGCGCGCCGTCGAACCCTTCGGGATACTCCTCGGCGATGAAGCCGGTGGTGATGTTCCCGTCGCGGAAACGCGGGTGCTGCATCAGCGCGGAGAGGAAATCGACATTGTCGGCGATGCCGTCGATCACGAACTGGTCGAGCGCGGCGACTTGCGCGTCGATCGCGGCTTCGCGCGTCGGCGCCCAGGTGATCAGCTTGGCGATCATGGGATCGTAGAACATGCTGACCTCGCCGCCGTCGGCGACGCCGTCGTCGATGCGGACCACAATTTCGTCATTCCCGCGCACGCGGGAACCTAGTTTTTCTTGTCGGGCTGGGTCCCCGCTTTCGCGGGGATGACGAGTGGGCGGCCAGTACCGCACCAACCTTCCGGTACTAGGCAGGAAGTGGCGGTACGGATCCTCGGCATAGACGCGGGTTTCGACCGCCCAGCCGTCGAGCTTCACATCGTCCTGCGTGAACTTGAGCTTCTCGCCCGCCGCGACGCGGATCATCTGCTCGACGAGGTCGAGGCCGGTGATCTCCTCGGTCACCGGATGCTCTACCTGAAGCCGCGTGTTCATTTCGAGGAAGTAGAAACTCTTGCCGCTCGGGTCGGCGCCGTTGACGATCAGCTCGACCGTGCCGGCGCTGTAGTAGCCAACCGCCCGCGCCAGTGCGACCGCCTGCTCGCCCATCGCCTTGCGCATCTCGGGCGAGACGAACGGCGAGGGCGCTTCCTCGACCACCTTCTGGTTGCGGCGCTGGATCGAGCATTCGCGCTCGTTCAAGTAAAGGATGTTGCCGTGCTGGTCGCCGAGCAGCTGGATCTCGATGTGGCGCGGGTCCTCGATGAATTTTTCCAGGAACACGCGGTCGTCGCCGAAGCTTGCGAGCCCCTCGCGTTTCACGCTCTCGAAGCCCTCGCGCACATCCTTCTCGTTCCAGGCGAGGCGCATGCCCTTGCCGCCGCCGCCGGCCGAGGCCTTCATCATCACCGGATAGCCGATGTCCTTCGCGATCTTCACCGCCTCGTTCGTGGTCGCGATGTCGCCGAGATAGCCCGGCACGACGTTCACGCCCGCCTTCTGCGCCAGCTTCTTCGATTCGATCTTGTCGCCCATCGCGGCGATCGCCTTGGGCGGCGGCCCGATGAAGGCGATGCCGGCCTTGGCCAGCGCCTTGGCAAAGCTCTCGCGCTCGCTCAAGAAACCGTAGCCCGGATGCACGGCTTCCGCGCCCGTCGCCTTGCACGCGTCGATGATCAGCTCGGCCTTGAGGTAGGATTCGGACGCAGGCGGCGGTCCGAGCCGGACGCTTTCGTCGGCCATTTTCACGTGCGGCGCGCGCGCGTCGGCATCGGAATAGACCGCGACCGTCTTGATGCCCATGCGCCGCGCCGTGCGGATCACCCGGCACGCGATCTCCCCGCGATTGGCGATCAGGATTTTCTTGAACATCGTCACCTGGAAGTCGGCTTCGGCTCGGTCGTCAAGAATTTCAATTCGGGCGAGTCCGGCGGGAGCTTATTGAACACGTACCAGATCGATTTAGACGGCTGGTTGGTTGCGAGAGCCAGCGTGATCAACTCTACATAGTTCGAATCTGGTTCCTTCCAAGCGAGAGAGAACTTGGTGTCATACACTTGCACGGAATGGCCCAATTCCGCCTCAACTGCGGGCCGCAACATGGCGAGAATTTGGCTGCCCGTTCGTGGTTGATTGCTCGCGACGGACAGGGCGCACTGCGATACTCTTGGGATAGTGATAAGCCTCAAAGCCGAGTGCTTTGAGTCCCAGCCGAACCAGTACGACTGATCGCCCGGCGCCTCAACATAAGTCGCATCCCATTCCTTGAGCGCTTTCCGCACTTCTTCCGCATTCCAACTCGTGCGGAAACACACGTCCATGAATTCGGCAATCGTGCGTTCGAAGTTTACGCCCTGAGCCGATCTCTCAATCGGCGGTACTCCCGGTGGCGCAGAAGGCTGCGCGACAGTTTGCATCAGCAATGCAAGAAATGCAGTCATCATCACTATTCCGCAGCCTTATCCAGCGGAGGGCGGTTGTGGCCGAGCAGGCGCAGCACCTCGTCGGCGGCGTCGGCGAGGTTGGTGCCGGGGCCGAAGATCGCCTGCACGCCCGCGGCGCGGAGCGCGGCATAATCCTGCGGCGGGATGACCCCGCCCGCGACCACCTTGATGTCAGCGCGGCCCATGTCCTTCAGCGCCTCGATCATCTCCGGGATCAGCGTGCGGTGGCCCGCGGCGAGCGAGCTCGCGCCGACCACGTCGACGTCATGCTCGACCGCCATTTGCGCCGTCTCGCGCGGCGTCTGGAACAAGGGCCCGGGGATCACCTCGAAGCCCAAATCGGTGAAAGCCGACGACACCAGGTTGGCGCCGCGGTCGTGCCCGTCCTGGCCCATCTTGGCGACCATGATCCGCGGCTTGCGGCCGAGGCGATCGGCGACGCTTTGCGTCCCCTGCTCTGCCGCTTTCCACCGCCCGTCGCGGCGCGCCTTGCCGTAGATCCCGCGCACCGGCTCGGGCACCGTTCCGTAGCGCCCGAACGCCCGCTCGAGCTCGTCGGAGATTTCGCCGAGCGTGGCGCGCGCCCGCGCCGCCTCGACGCTGAGCGCAAGCAGGTTGGTATCGCCGCGCGCGCCGGCCTCCAACGCGTCCAGCGCAGCCCGCGCTTTCGCCTCATCCCGCCCCGCGCGCACCTTCTCGATCTTCGCGATCTGGCCGGCGCGGACGCGGGCATTGTCGACCTCGAGGAAATCATGCTCTTCCTCTTCCGTCAGCCGATAGCGGTTGACGCCGACGATCACCGTCTCGCCAATATCGACCTTCGCCGCGCGCGCCGCGGCGGCTTCCTCGATGCGGTGCTTGGGCAGGCCTTCGGCGACCGCTTTGGTCATCCCGCCATGCGCCTCGACTTCCTCGATCAGCGCCCAGGCTTTCTCTTCGAGCTCGCGGGTCAATTTCTCCACGTACCAGCTCCCGCCGAGCGGGTCGGCAACCTCCGTCACGCCGCTTTCTTCCGCAAGAATCAGCTGCGTGTTGCGGGCGATGCGCGCGGAGAAGTCGGTCGGCAGCGCGATCGCCTCGTCGAAGCTGTTGGTGTGCAGCGACTGCGTGCCGCCGAGCACCGCGGCCAGTGCCTCGATCGTGGTCCGGACGATGTTGTTGTACGGATCCTGCTCGGTCAGCGACACGCCGCTGGTCTGGCAATGGGTGCGCAGCAGCTTCGACTTCTCTTGTCTCGCGCCCAACTGCGTCATGATCCGCGCCCACAACGTCCGCGCCGCGCGCAGCTTGGCGACCTCCATGAACAGGTTCATGCCGATGCCGAAAAAGAACGACAGGCGCGGCGCGAAATGGTCGATGTCGAGCCCGTCGGCCTTGGCGACGCGCACATATTCCATCCCGTCGGCGAGCGTGTAGGCAAGCTCCTGCACCGCCGTCGCCCCGGCCTCGTGCATGTGATAGCCCGAGATCGAGATCGAATTGAACTTGGGCATCTCCGCCGCGCAATAAGCGATGATGTCGCTGACGATCCGCATCGAGGGCTCGGGCGGGTAGATGTAGGTGTTGCGGACCGCGAACTCTTTCAGGATGTCGTTCTGGATGGTGCCGGTGAGTTTGGCGGGCGGCACCCCTTGCTCCTCGCCGGCGACGATGAAGAAGGCCATGACCGGGAGCACCGCGCCGTTCATCGTCATGCTGACCGACATTTCGTCGAGCG
>JAXDPR010000087.1:0-2849 GCA_034668265.1 Sphingomonadales bacterium | reverse complement strand
ATCAAGAAGTCGATCTTCTCGGTGCTGAACTACCTCCTGCCGCTGCAAAACGTCCTCTCGATGCATTGCTCGGCCAACATCGGCAGGGCCGGCGACACCGCGCTGTTCTTCGGCCTGTCGGGCACCGGCAAGACGACGCTGTCGGCCGACCCCAACCGCACGCTCATCGGCGACGATGAGCATGGCTGGTCGGACACAGCGGTCTTCAATATCGAGGGCGGTTGCTACGCCAAGATGATCCGTCTTTCGGCCGAGGCCGAGCCCGAGATCTACGCGACCACCAAGCGCTTCGGCACCGTGCTCGAAAATGTCGTGATAGACCCCGAGACGCGCGAACTCGATCTCGACGATGCTACGCTCGCTGAGAACAGTCGCGGCGCTTACCCGATCGACTTCATTCCCAATTCGTCCGACGACAACATGGGCCCGCTGCCCAGGAACGTCGTGATGCTGACCGCGGACGCGTTCGGCGTGCTGCCGCCGATTGCGCGCCTGACGCCGGACCAGGCGATGTATCACTTCCTCTCCGGCTATACCGCCAAGGTCGCCGGCACCGAGATTGGCGTGACCGAGCCCGAAGCGACCTTCTCGACCTGCTTCGGCGCGCCGTTCATGCCGCGCCACCCCTCGGTATACGGCAACCTCCTGAAGAAGCGCATCGCCGAGTGCGATGTCGATTGTTGGCTGGTCAACACCGGCTGGACGGGTGGGAAGTACGGCGTCGGCAAGCGCATGCCGATCAAGGAGACCCGCGCGCTGCTCAACGCCGCGCTCGACGGCAGCCTCAAGAACGCCAAGTTCCGCAAGGACCCGAACTTCGGGTTCGAGGTGCCGGTGTCGGTGCCGGGCGTCGACACGTCCATCCTCGACCCGCGCGGCACCTGGTCGAACGCGGCCGACTATGACCGCACGGCGGCGAAGCTCGTCGACCTGTTCGTTGAGAATTTCGCGCAGTTCGCGGACCAGGTCGATGAGGGGGTGCGCCAAGCGGCGCCCAAGGCTCAGCAACAAGTTCAAAGCACGCGGAGCCAAGCCACCGCCGCCTGACTGCCCGGTTGACCGATCGGGCCCTCCAAGGATCCGATCGATGACCGAATTCCGACCCAGAATCTTCGCCAGCGACGCCGAGATCGAGCATCTCGGCGAGCGCTTCCTCGCACGAGCCCTGCCGAAGGCGGAGTGGACGCACGAGGCGCATCTCGCGACGACCACCTGGCTATTGCTGCGTCTACCCGACATCGATGTCGACCGCGAGCTGCCGGAGCTGATCCGCCGCTACAACGAGAGCGTCGGCGGCGTGAACAGCGACAGCGAGGGCTATCACGAGACGATTACCCGCGTGTTCCTGTCCGGCGTCCGCCTGTTTCTCGCCGAGGCTGGCCGGACCGAGCCACTGCACGAGCTGGTCAACGCGCTGCTGCTGTCGCCGACGGGCCGGCGCGATTGGCCGCTGCGTTTCTACTCGCGCGAGCGGCTGCTGTCGGTCGAGGCGCGCCGGGCGTTCATTTCGCCGGACCTCGCGACATTGCCCTGAGTCAGTCCTCAGCGCAGCGCGGCGGCGCCGATTTCGAAAGGAGGCATGGCCGGTATGTATCGGTCGCTGCGTCGTTGATCCAAAGTCGCACAGGTGACCGGTCAACGCGGAACCTCTCGACAATTGTCAACGCTCCTGACTCACCACCACAACCCGCCTTGTGGTTTTCGGCGACCGCTATTTCGAATCCCTTTCGCGAACGTTCTTCTGTGATGAAGCTCAAACACCGTGTCGGAACCGGCTCGAATCGCTGCATCGCTTTTGCCACAATGCCGATCGCGCGCTCTTCGCTGATCGGTGCTGGCGCCGCTTGCAAGGAAACAGACGCGAGGATGAGTGCTGCTAGGAGACTGCTGACGCGCATGCTTAGGCCGCCTACGCTCGCGCGATGTAGTCGTCGACGTTCTTCGCTAGCACGTCCATCGGGACGTTGCCGCCCAGCACCACCGCATCGTCGAACGCGCGCAGGTCATACTTCGCCGCGAGCTCGGCCTTCGCATGATCGCGCAGGCGATTGATGGTCGTATGTCCGACCTTGTATCCGCACGCCTGGCCCGGCCAGCTGCAATAACGGTCAACCTCACTCGCGACCTCGAGCGGGTTCGAGCCGTTGCGTTGCACGAAGAAATCGACGCCCTGCTGACGGGTCCAGCGCTTGGCATGAAGCCCGGTGTCGACAACCATTCGACAGCAGCGGAACGCGATCGACTGCAGGTAGCCGAGGCGAAGCGCCGGCTCGCCGTCATAGACTCCGAGCTCGTCGACGAGCTGCTCGGCGTAGAGCGCCCAGCCTTCGGAATAGGCGTTGAAGGCAAGAAGGGTGCGGATCAGCGGCAGCTTGTTGGCATATTCGCCCTGCCAGACGTGGCCGGGAATTGCCTCATGCGCCGCGAGGTCGGGGAGGCTGTACTTGCTGTGCAGGTCGGTGGTGCGAAGGTTGATCCAAAACTTGCCCGGAATCTTGCCATCGATCGATCCGGCGCCGCCATATGCCGCCGGGGCGCCCGGTTCTTCCGACGGCGACATGCGTCGCACCTCGAGCTTCGCCGGCACCAGCGTGTTGAACGCCCGCGGCAGCTGCGCCCGGATCAGAGCGAGCCACTGCTGGATATAGGCCGTGATCTCGGCGCGGCCCTTGTCGCCCTCACTGAACTTGTAGCGCGCGTCTTTCGCCAGCGCCTGCATGCGCTCGCCGACCGTCCCTTGCGTGTAGCCGAGCGACTTCAGGATCGGGTCCATCCGGCCATGCAGCACATTAAGCTGCTCGAGGCCCATGCGATGGACCTCGTCGGGTGACAAATTGGTGGTGGTCGAG
>JAXDPR010000086.1:0-2747 GCA_034668265.1 Sphingomonadales bacterium | reverse complement strand
GCTCGACATCGAAACCTACAACCGCAAGCGCGACTTCGCGAAGACGAAGGAGCCGCGAGGGCGAAAGCTCAAGGGCAAGGGCGACAGCTTCGTCGTCCAGAAGCATGAGGCCTCGCGCCTGCACTGGGATTTCCGCCTGGAGCTCGACGGCGTGCTGAAAAGCTGGGCGGTCCCCAAGGGGCCGAGCCTCGACCCCGACGAGAAGCGGCTTGCAATGCGCACCGAGGATCACCCGCTCGATTATGGCGGCTTCGAGGGCACGATCCCCAAGGGCGAATACGGCGGCGGGACGGTGATGCTGTGGGATCAGGGCCGGTGGGTCCCCGAGCCCGGCAAGGACCCCAGCAAGACGATCGAGGAGGGACATCTGCACTTCACGCTCGAGGGTGAGCGGATGAAGGGCGAGTGGGTGATGTTCCGCCTGAAGCCGCGCCCCGGCGAGAGGGCTGAGCCGTGGATGCTGAAGAAGGTGACGGACGATTATGCCGACCCGCAGGACGGCGATGCGTTGGTCGACAATGAAGTGACCAGCGTCACGACCGGGCGAACGATGGCCGAGATCGCCGCGGGTACGGACGTCTGGCGCTCGAACCGCGGCCGGCAGAAAGGCGGTCGCGCCAGGCGCAAGCCGAGCTTCCAGCTGCTGCAAGCGACGCTCAAGGACCAGAAAGGCGCCAACCTCGCCTTTTATGCCTTCGACCTGCTGATCGACCGCGGCGAGGACATCCGGAAGCTGCCCAACATCGAACGAAAGGAACGGCTTGCCGCGCTGCTCAAGGGCGTTGCGCCGCCAATCCTGTATGGCGACCATGTCATCGGCCGCGGCGAAGCCCTGTTCGAGGAAGTGTGCCGGCAGCGCGGCGAGGGCATCGTCTCGAAAAAGGCCAGCGCGCCCTACAAGGGGACGCGCACACGCAACTGGCTGAAGATCAAGTGCATCCAGCGCCAGGAATTCGTGATCGTCGGCTGGTCCGACAGCGACAAGAGGCTCGGCTTTCGCTCGCTGCTGCTCGCCACGCGCGACGGCAAAACGCTCGGCTATGTCGGCAAGGTTGGCACCGGCTTCAATGCGAAAACCATCGAGGAAATGATGGAGCGCATGCGGCCGCTCGAAACCCAAAAGCCACCCGTCGAGGTACCGCGCGCTGACCGCAGGGGAGCGCACTGGATCGAACCCAGCCTGGTTGCCGAAATCGCGTTCACCGAGTTCACCGAAGACGGCATCCTGCGCCATCCGAGCTTCATCGGCCTGCGCGAGGACAAGCCGGCGTCGCAGGTCGTTCGCGAAGTCCCCAAGCACCTCAAAAAATCAGAAACCCAAGCGGAGCGCCCCACCGCCGAAAGCTTCGGGATCAAAATCACCAATCCCGACCGCGTGATCTACCCGGAGGATGGCCTGACCAAGGCCGATCTCGCCAATTATTATGCCGCGATCGACCCTTTGATCATGATCGACGCCGCCCAACGGCCGATGACGCTGATCCGTTGCCCGCAGGGGCGCGGCAAGCATTGTTTCTTCCAGAAGCACGACAGCGGCACGATGGGCGAGCACGTCAAGCATATCCCGGTCAAGGAGAAGGACGGCGACGTTCAGGACTATCTCTATTTCGACGACATCCGCGGGCTGCTTGCCTGCGTGCAGATGGGGACGATCGAGTTCCACGGCTGGGGCAGCAAGGTCGATAAGGTCGAATATCCCGACCGGCTGGTGTTCGACCTTGATCCAGACGTCGGGCTCGATTTCAACAAGGTCAAGGAAGCCGCGTTGCGACTGAAGGGGTTGCTTGGCGATCTGGGCCTCAAGACCTTTCCGCTGCTAACGGGCGGCAAGGGAATCCACGTGGTCGCACCGCTCGACGCATCGAAGGATTGGCCCGCAGTCAAGAGTTTCGCCGACCGCTTCAGCCGCGCGATCGCGGAGGCCGAGCCCGAGATGTTCACGGCCAACATTCGCAAGGTTCAGCGCAAGGGCCGCATCTTCCTCGACTGGCTGCGCAACCAGCGCGGGGCGACCGCCGTGATGCCTTATTCTGCGCGGGCCCGCGAAGGAGCGCCTGTCTCCGCGCCGGTCGCCTGGGAGGAGCTCGATCACTACGACAGCGGTCATCATTTCAGCATCCGCGACGCGGATGAATTGCTCGAGCGGGCTTCGTCGAAGATGCTTGCAGGCTGGGGAAAGGCCAAGCAAGCATTGCCGAATGCGTAAGACCTCCGCCGCCGCTCTGCTTCCGCTTCTGTTTCTTCTCACTGCCGCGAGCCCGCCCGAGCTCGCACGGTGGAAAGCCGAAGCGAGCCGGGTGACGATCACGCGTGACGATTGGGGCATCGCGCACGTGCACGGGAAGAGTGACGCCGACGCGGTCTTCGGGATGATCTACGCGCAGGCCGAGGACGACTTCCCGCGCATCGAGGCGAACTATCTCACCAGCCTCGGCCGCACCGCCGAGGCCGAGGGCGAGAAGACGATCTGGCAGGATTTGCGTGTGCGCCTGTACGCCAGCGACAACGAGTTGAAGGCCGATTATGCGCGTTCGCCGGCACCGATGCGGCGGCTGATGGACGCCTGGGCCGATGGGCTCAATTACTTCCTCGCGACGCACCCCAACGTCCACCCGCGCGTGCTTACGCGCTTTGAGCCGTGGATGGCGCTGAGCTTCACCGAAGGGAGCATCGGCGGCGACATCGAGCGCATCGATTTGGGCAATCTCGCAGCCTTCTATGGCAACAAGCCGAAGCTCACTTCAGCC
>JAXDPR010000085.1:0-3928 GCA_034668265.1 Sphingomonadales bacterium | reverse complement strand
CGGCATTCTCGACCACCAGCCCCTGGTCTTCGAGCAGCGTCAGCCCCGCTTCAGCGGCGACGACCGCCGCACCCTCGCGGATGATCCGCTCGCGCTCGTCCTGGTCGACGATCACGTGGCAGGCGCGCAATTTCTCGACGTAATCGCCCGCCCCGCCGATCGTAATGCACCCGGGGTGATGGAAGCGATGACCGACGGTAGTCGCACCGCTCGTGATCCCGTCGACGTCGACCGGCACAATCTCCTCGCCGAGTAGCGCGACGATGCCGTGCAACGGCCGCACCCAGCGCAGCGAGCCGTCCCCCCAGCGCATCGATTTGGGCCAGGAGAAGTCGGCGATGATGCGCTTGATCGTGTCGGCGAGGATCTCGGCCGCCGGACGCCCTGCCCGCTCGATTACGGCGAAGAGGACGCCGTCGCGCTCCTCGAGCTGATCGCGCTTGAGGCCCGTCTTCTTGAGGAAGCCGTCGAGTGCCTGCGGCGGCGCGGAAGATCGCGGTCCTTTGATCTCTTCTTTGGCAGCCGCGGTCGCCTCCGCGACATCGCGCGAGATCAGCACCAGCCGCCGCGGCGTCGAATGGACGTCGATCGGCCCGGCCTGAAGCCCGGCCTCCCCCGTGCATTCAGAGAACAGCCGCGCCAGATCGTTGCGCGCTTTCGCCTGCATCCGCGCCGGGATCTCCTCGGACAGCAGCTCGAGCAGGAAATCGGCCATCAGGTGGCGCGCTCCAGCCACGCCCCGCACGCCGCTTTCGCGAGGTCGCGGACGCGGCCGATATAGGCCTGGCGCTCGGCGGCCGAGATCACGCCGCGCGCCTGGAGCGTGTTGAAGACGTGGCTCGCCTTGATCGCCTGCTCATAAGCCGGGATCGGGAGCTTGTTCGCGAGGCAGTTCTCGCATTCGGCGGCGGCCTTGCGGAACAGGTCGAACAAGGCGTCCGTATTGGCGATCTCGAAATTATAGGCCGAAAGCTCGACCTCGTTCTCGCGGAAGATGTCGCCGTACGTGACACCGGCATCGTTGAACCGGAGGTCGAAGACGTTGTCGACGCCCTGGATGTACATCGCGAGGCGCTCGAGCCCGTAGGTGAGCTCGCCCGTCACCGGCCTGCATTCGAACCCGCCGACCTGCTGGAAATAGGTGAACTGGGTGACTTCCATCCCGTCGCACCAGACTTCCCAGCCGAGGCCCCAGGCGCCGAGCGTCGGGCTTTCCCAATCGTCCTCGACGAAGCGGATGTCGTGCTTCAGCGGATCGATGCCGATTTCGACGAGGCTGCCGAGGTAAAGGTCCTGCAGGTCGTCAGGACTCGGCTTCAGGACGACTTGATACTGGTAATAAGCCCCCAACCGATTGGGGTTCTCGCCGTAGCGGCCGTCGGTCGGGCGGCGGCACGGCTGGACGTAAGCGGCGCGCCACGGATCCGGCCCAAGCGAGCGCAGGACGGTGGCCGGATGAAAGGTCCCCGCCCCCATCTCCATGTCATAAGGCTGGAGGATCACGCATCCTTGAGCGCCCCAGTAGCGGTGGAGCGTGAGGATCAGGTCCTGGAAGCTCAGGCTCAAGCGAAATGGCCCCGTCTCGATTGCGTCGAGGCTGCTTTGGCGGCTGGACTGGCGAACGGCAAGTCGGCCAGGCCACCCCTTCAGCAATCGGCAAGCTTGCGCCCCTAAACGCTACGCCCCACTTGGGAGAATATGATGATCAAGCTTCTCCGGCGCTTCCTTGCGCCCGTCACCGCGCTGCTCGCGCTGGGATCCGCTGCCGAGGCGCGGACGCCGCAGCTTGCCAAGCCGGCGCTGTGGGCCGTCAGCGATGCCGACACGACGATCTACCTGTTCGGCACGATCCACTTGCTGCCGGCCGATCTCAAGTGGCGCACGCCGAGGCTGGACCAGGCGATGACGAGCTCGCAGGAGCTGGTGGTTGAGACGATCATCGACGAGAAGAACCCGACCAAGCTGATGTCGGCGATGGCCAGCCTCGGGCTCGCGAAGGGCCTGCCGCCGCTCGTCGAGCGGGTGCCTCAGGCGAAGCGCGCCGCGCTTCAGGCGGCGATCAAGAAGAGCGGCGTCCCGGAGCAGGCCTATAATGCGATGAAGACCTGGATGGCGGCCTTCCTGCTGTTGTCGAACCAGTTCAAGGACCTCGGCCTGTCGGGCGGGGTCGAGGGCGTGCTGCGCAGTGACTTTATCGCCAGCAACAAGCCGATCGGAGAGCTCGAGACCAACGTCGAGCAATTGAGCTTCTTCGACCGCCTCCCCGAAGCCGCGCAACGCAACTTGCTGGAAGGCGCGCTCGAGGAAGGCTCGTCGGTCAAGCGCGATTTCGGCGGAATGCTCGATGCCTGGTCGCGCGGCGACGTCAATGGCATCGCGCGGACCTTCGACCACGATCTTTCGGCCTCGCCCGAGCTCAGGGACTCGCTCATCCGCCAGCGCAATGCCAATTGGAGCAAGTGGATCAAGCGACGCATGACGCAGCCCGGCGAGGTGATGATCGCCGTCGGCGCGGGACACCTCGCGGGCCGATACTCGGTCCTCGAGATGCTCCGGAAAGACGGATACAAGATCCGGCGCGTGGAATAGCTACGGTGTGGCAACAAAAACGCCGTCCATTCACCGATAAATGTTCACCTTCCGCATGATTTCGCTAGACATTTCTTAACGAGTTGATGACCATTATCATCGTGTATCGGGCTGGGGGGTCTGATGCGTGAAGCGACCGCGGGCTCGGGCTGACCGGCCGGCATTCGTTTTCCGCTTCTAGCCATCCAGCGCCATTCGCCTCGGGAGGGTGATGGATGGTCGTTTCGCTTGTCGCTGCCGCGCTTGCCGCCGCATCGCCGCTGAGCGCGCCCACAAGCCCGCCCGCCGACCAACCGGCGATGTTCGTCGTTCGCGACGCCGATACGACGATCTATATCTTCGGGACCTTCCACGCGCTCGACGGCCGGTCGCAATGGTTCGGCGAGCGACTCCGGAACGCCTTTGAGCAATCCGACGAACTCGTCCTCGAGACGCTGGTCCCCGAAAGGCCGGTGGGGGCACAGTTCACCCCGCCCCTTCGCGCTCCATCGGTCATTCCGTCGGCTTCGTTCCTCGCGACCACGCGTCTCGCGATCAACGCCGGCCAGGCCCAGGGCATGCAGGTCGGCAACGGCGCCGACATGGTCCTGCGCCGCGTCGCCGAGGCCGAAGGCAAGCCGGTCGAGGGCCTCGAGACGCTGCAACTGCAGATCGACATGTTCGACCACTTGCCGCCCGCGCCCGCGCCACGAGCGGGGCAGCCGGTCGAAACCGGTTCAATGAACGGCCTGTCCAAGGCGATGGGCGAAATGCAAGCCGCCTGGAAGCACGGCGACCAGAGCGTCTTCGTGAACATGCTGTCCCAGTTGCGCCGGGCTTCGCCGGACACCTATCGGATGATGTTCACCGAGCGGAACGAGCGCTGGGCCGACTGGATCAGGGCGCGGATGCAGGCCCCGGGCACCGTCTTCGTCGCCGTCGGCGCCGGCCACCTCGCTGGGCCCGACAGCCTGCTCGTCCGGCTTGCCGAGCGCGGCATACCCTCGCAACGCGCCAACTGAACTTGCTTTTCTAGCCGCCGTCCCTTAGGGCGCGCGCTCCCGGCCATGGTCATCCCTGGAGGCGTGGCGGGTCATTCAAGAAACGGAGCATAGCCAAATGAGCGATCAGCTGACGCTGCCCGCCGAGGCGCGCGACCGGGCTGGCAAGGGAGCCTCCCGAGCACTGCGCCGCGAAGGTCGGGTCCCCGCCGTGGTCTACGGCGAAAAGAAAGAGCCTCTCTCGATCCATGTCGAGGAGAAGCTTCTTTCGAGGATGCTTTCGACCGGTCACTTCATGAACTCGGTTATTATGATCGATCTCGAAGGCCGGCCGCACCGCACCCTGCCCAAGTCGGTCG
>JAXDPR010000084.1:0-2558 GCA_034668265.1 Sphingomonadales bacterium | reverse complement strand
TCATCAATCACCAGGCAGATTGGTCTGGTCGTCCCGATTTGATTCATGCGGTGCCGTTCGGTGGCAACCTACTGGCTCCTCATGTCGTCTGCTACGCTTACCTAGCGTCTTGCGCGCTGGGCATCCTGCTTGTCGCCGTCCTAGGGCTACTTCGAACCAGATGACGGTTAGGTGCAGACAGGTTCTCGAACTGGAATTTGACCGCATCCGGGTCTAGGAGACGGCCGATCCCGATCCCCTAGATACCAGGACGCGTACCCATGCTTCGCAGCATCGACCATTTCATCGGCGGTTCCAGCTTCGCTTCGGGCGAACGTCAGGGCGATGTGTTCGACCCCAACCAGGGCCAGGTCCAGGCGCACGTCGGTCTCGGCAATGCGACCGATCTCCAGAAAGCCGTCGACGCCGCCAAGGCCGCCCAGCCCGGCTGGGCCGCGACCAATCCGCAGCGCCGGGCCCGGGTCATGTTCAAGTTCAAGGAGCTGGTCGAGCAGAACATGGACGCGCTGGCGCACATGCTGTCGAGCGAGCACGGCAAGGTCATCGCCGACGCCAAAGGGGACGTGCAGCGCGGCCTCGAGGTGATCGAATATTGCTGCGGCATCCCGCAGTCGCTCAAGGGCGAATATACCGTCGGCGCCGGGCCAGGCATCGACGTCTATTCGATGCGCCAGCCGCTCGGCATCGGCGCTGGAATCACGCCGTTCAACTTCCCGGCGATGATTCCGATGTGGATGTTCGGAATGGCGATCGCCTGCGGCAACGCCTTCGTCCTGAAGCCTAGCGAGCGCGATCCGAGCGTTCCCATACGCCTCGCTGAACTGATGAAGGAAGCGGGCCTTCCGGACGGCGTGCTCAACGTCGTCCATGGCGACAAGGAAATGGTCGACGCAATTTTGGACCATCCGGACATTGCCGCGGTCAGTTTTGTCGGCTCTTCCGACATCGCGCAGTACATTTATTCGCGCGGAACCGCGAACAACAAGCGCGTCCAGGCCTTCGGCGGCGCAAAGAACCACGGCATCGTCATGCCCGACGCCGACCTCGACCAGGTCGTCAACGACATCGCCGGCGCCGCGTTCGGCTCGGCCGGCGAGCGCTGCATGGCTCTTCCGGTGGTTGTGCCGGTCGGCGACGAAACCGCCGACGCCCTCCGCGCCAAGCTCATCCCCGCGATCGAGTCCTTGCGCGTCGGAGTCTCGACCGACCCCGATGCCCATTACGGTCCGGTCGTCAGCGCCGCGCACAAGGAGCGCATCGAAGGCTACATCCAAATGGCGATCGACGAAGGGTCGGAGCTGGTCGTCGATGGGCGCGGCTTTAAGCTCCAGGGCCATGAGGAAGGATTCTTCATCGGCCCGACCTTCTTCGACCATGTGAAGCCGACGATGAAGAGCTACCAGGACGAGATTTTCGGCCCGGTCCTGCAGATGGTCCGCGCAAAGGATTTCGAGGAAGCGGTTCGGCTTCCCTCCGAGCACGCCTACGGCAATGGCGTCGCCATCTTCACGAGGAATGGCCATGCGGCACGCGAGTTCACCGCCCGCGTCAACGTTGGGATGGTCGGCGTCAACGTGCCGATTCCGGTTCCGGTCAGCTATCACAGCTTTGGCGGCTGGAAGCGCTCGGGCTTCGGCGACATCGGCCAGTACGGCATGGAAGGCCTCCGCTTCTGGACCAAGAATAAGGTCGTCACCCAGCGCTGGCCCGACGGCGGCGCGCACGGCGAAAGCGCGTTCGTCATCCCGACTATGGGCTGACGTCCGGATTCACGCTAATAGCACCGCCATCGTTCCGGCGATGGGGGTGAACAAATGATCCTGCTCGCGCTTGCACTGGCTGCCCAGGGCCAATGGACCGGTCCCAGGACCGAGGAATATCGCGGACCCGGCAATTTCTGCGGCGGCGGTTACCGCGTCGCGCTGACCAGGGGCGAGCGGGCGCTCGTCCTGCCGCAGGATACGGGCGGCCAGGGTGTCAGGCTCGTGCTCAGCGGCGGCGAGGTGAACATCCATTCGGGCGCTAGGCCCCAGCCGGGACGAGTCGTCATGCACTATCGCGGCGGCACAGCGGTCACCCAGCAAAGCGGCGGCGGCGTATCCTATATGGTCGCCGACCAGACCAGCTTCGCACTTCGAGTCACCAGCGCAGCCTTCCGTGGTTATCCGCGCGACCGCTGGTTCTTCGCCAAGGCGAATTTCGCCGAAGACTCCGATCGCGAGGTCAACTGCCTCGCCACCTACAGCTACTAGCGCCCTGTCCGCGAGAGGGACGCTGCAACAACTTGCCCGCGGCAGGGTTGATGCCGCATGGCACGACCGCCGTTAATCAGCCTTGCACTCACGCTGGCCGTCGCCTGCTGCGGCAAGTCCCACCCCGTCGACGACAAGGCCGCGGGCGCCGCGGCTAGGCTTCCCGACGTCAATGCTCCCGCGCCAACGACGATCGGCGAGCCCCATGTCACCACGGCGCCGGCGCGGCCACACCCCCCACCGGCAGCGACGATCCCAGCCTCGCTCCAGGGACGCTGGGGCCTCTCCCCCGCCGATTGCATGCCC
>JAXDPR010000083.1:0-7935 GCA_034668265.1 Sphingomonadales bacterium | reverse complement strand
GCCTTCTATGGCAACAAGCCGAAGCTCACTTCAGCCATCCGTGACACCGAACCACGCGGCTCGAACGGCATCGCCATTGCGCCGCGGTTGACCAGCGACGGCGGCGCTTTGCTCCTGATCAACCCGCACACCAGTTTCTATTTCCGGTCGGAACTGCAGATGTCGAGCGACGAAGGACTGGACGTCTACGGCGCCGCCACCTGGGGTCAGTTCTTCATCTACCAAGGCTTCAACCGTCACGCGGGCTGGATGCACACCTCGAGCGGCGTCGATAATGTCGACGAGTTCGCCGAGAAGGTCGAGCGGCGCGGGAATGGTTATTGCTATTGGTACGGGAAGACGTGCCGCGCTCTGGGAATTCGGCCGATCACCATTCGCTATCGAATTGCTGGTGGGCGCTTGGCGACGCGCGGCTTCACGGCATTCATGACGCACCGCGGGCCGATCGTCCGGTCGCAAGGCGGCCGCTGGATGGCGCTCGCGATGATGAACAAGCCCGTCGAGGCGCTGCAGCAGAGCTTCCTTCGGACCAAGGCGGCCGACCTGGCGTCGTTTATGCGCGTCGCGGAGTTCAGGGCGAACAGCTCAAACAACACGGTGTTCGCCGACGACAAGGGCGCGATCGCCGTCCTGGCGCCGCAGTTCATGCCGCGCCGCGATAACCGGTTCGATTACACCAAGCCCGTCGAAGGCAGCGACCCGGCGGCCGATTGGCGCGGCCTTCACGCAGTTTCGGAGCTTCCGAACACGATCAATCCGCCCAACGGATGGGTCTTCAACAGCAACGACTGGCTCTATTCCGCGGCCGGCGCCAATTCTCCAAAGCCGCAGAACTTCCCCGCCTATCTCGACACGGCCGGCGAGAGTTATCGGACGATCCACGCGGTGCGTCTGCTGACGCGGCCCGGCACGTGGAGCGCGGATCGGCTCCAGGCGGCGGCGTACGACAGCGCGCAGCCAGCTTTCGAGGTGCTGGTGCCGATGCTGGCGTCCGCCTGGCAGGCGCTGCCCTCAAGCGATCCGCGCCGGGCACGGTTGGCCGAGCCCATGGCTGCGCTCAATGCATGGGACAAGCGCTGGTCGATCCAGTCCATCCCAAACACCTTGGCGAACTTTTGGGGCGATGAGCTGGCGAAAGCGGTTGGGGCGAAGAAGTGGGACGACCACGACAATGCGTTTCGCCACATGGAGGCGCTCAGTCCGGCCGAGAAGCTCGATACGTTCGCGGCCGCGCTTGATCGGCTGGCGCGCGACTTCGGTGGCTGGCGTGTGCCATGGGGCGAGGTCAACCGCTTCCAGCGCATTTCGCCAAAGATCGACTCGCCGTTCGACGACAAGGCGCCGAGCATTCCCGTCGGCTTCACGTCCAACCGCTGGGGCTCGCTGGCGTCTTTCGGCGCCTCGCAGAAGCACGGCACAAAGAAGTGGTACGGCACAAACGGGAACAGCTTCGTTGCGGTGGTCGAATTCAAACCCGCCGGCGTGCGCGCCCGCGCCGTGACCGCCGGCGGCGAAAGCGGCCATCCGGAATCGCCGCACTTCAATGACGAGGCTCAGCGTTACGCGTCGGGCAATCTGCGCGAGGTTTATTTCTATCCCGAACAGCTGAAGGGCCACACCGAGCGCGTTTATCGGCCGGGCGACTAACTCCAGCTCAGAAAGTCACCCCGAGCTCGACGCCCCAGATCCGCGGCTCGTTCACCATCGCGGTCAAATTGTTGAAGTCGATGCCCGACACGGCGCTGGTATCGTTAGTGATATTCCGAACGAAGCCGGCGATGTCGTAGCGGTCCGTCTTGTACCCGATCCTGAGACCGCCCTCGAGCAGATGGTCGTCGCTGAACTCGACCGAGCGATAGAGGAAGAACTGGATCTTCGAGCGATAGTACCAGTCGGTGTAGAGGTAGACACGGCCAGGGCCGACGGGATGCTCGTAACCGGCAGTCCAGTTGACCGTCCACTCCGGCGCCTGCGGCAGCGAATTGCCGTTGATGTTGACGATCGCGGACGAGAATGGCGCAGCCGGCACGACGATGGGGTCGAGGATCGTGCAGAGCGACCAGTTCGGCGGCGTGTCGACCCGCACGGCGCCGCACGCGGACACCGTCAGGTTGGGGTCGTCGATCCGCGTGTGATTGTAGCTGACGCCGCCTGTCAGGGTCAGTCCGGTAGCCGGGCGGGCCTCCATCTCGGCTTCGAAGCCGTAGCCGTTTACGGCCCTGGCATTGAGCAGCAGGTTGGCGTTGGTCGTTCCGCCGACTGCGGAAAGTTGGAGGTCCTTCGTCCGGAAATAATAGCCGTCGAGGTTGAAACGCAGCTTCCGATCGAGCAGCAGGGTCTTGATGCCTGCTTCATAGGACATGGTGTTTTCGCTTCTGGCCGTCGTCACATCGCGCGTGAACAGGATGCGCCCCTGGATGGCGGGTGCGCGATAGCCTTTGGCGACGCGGGCATAGACATTGATGTCCGGATTGACCTGCTGGATGGCGCTTAGATCCCAGGTCAGCTTGCCGTCGCTGACGTGGGTCGTGGTTTGGGGCACGGGACCCCCGCCGATGAAGCCTGGGCGGATGTCGAACAGCCGGTCGGCGACAAGCGTCTTCTTGTCATGGTTCCAGCGCGCGCCCGCCTGCAAGGTCAGGCCGCTGTCGGTCTTGTAGTTGACGGACCCGAAGATGCCGAGCGACTTTGCGTCCTGGTGCTGGTGGACAATCGCCGACGGGTTCGGAGACGTCGGCGTGCTGGGGAAACCGAAATCGAGGCTCTCGATGGTGAGATCCTCGTCGAAGTAGAAGATGCCGGCCTGGTAGCCGACATGAACCGCATTATTCGACGCGATGCGCACTTCCTGTGTAAATTGCTTAAGATCGGGGACATTGTCCTGGCTCTCGGCGAAGAACGGGATGAACCCAGGGCCGGCTGCCGACGCGCAGGTCTCGGTGCAGCCGCCGTCGATGTCGCCGCGGCTCCGGACGTTGCCGTGCCAATAGCTGGTGACGGAATAGAGTGTCGCTGGGCCAAGGTCGTATTCGACCGCGCCGGCGATGTTCTGCGTTTCGAGATTCTGGAAGTTGGTCCCGTCCTCCCGGACTTTGTCGCGCCTGAAGGGCCCGCCGTCGACGCCGACCAAAGTGTTGCTCCCCCGCACGAAGGAATTGGCGCGGAAGATTCGGGCATCGCCTTCGAGCTCTCGAAGCTGGCCGGTAATCCTGAGCGTCAGTCCGTCGACCGGCTTGAACTGGACCTGGCCGCGCAATGCGATGTCGTCATAGCCCTCGAGGTTGTGTTTGCCGGGAACGTCGACATTGTCGATCCAGTCGGCGCGGTGCTGCCACAGGCCGGAAATGCGGATGGCCGCCTTGCTCCCAAGGGGGCCTCCAACGCCGGCCTCGGCGTTGATCGTCGAATAGCTGCCGTAGCTGATGCGCGCATAGTTGCGCGACGATCCCGGCCGGGTGATGTCGAACTTGACGATGCCGGCGGGCGTGTTGCGTCCGAAAAGCGTGCCCTGTGGCCCGCGAAGCACCTCGACGCGGTCGACGTCGAAGGCCGGGAAACCCTTGAGGATCGGGTTTTCGAGAACGACGTCGTCATAGACGAGACTGACCGGCTGCGAGGCGTTGAGGTCGAAGTCGGTATTGCCGAGGCCGCGAATATAGAAGCGCGGGAACGTGCGGCCGAAGGAGCTTTCGATGTTGAGGCTCGGCACCCGGCCGGAAAGTCCCCGGATATCGACGCCGCCCGAGTTGATCGCATTGAGCTGCTGGTCGTCGATGATGCCGACCGAGACCGGAATGCGCTGGACATTTTCGAAGCGGCGCTGGGCCGTGACGATGATATCGCTTACGCCCTGGGCCGCTGGCCGCGACACCGTCCCCGTTTCGGGCTTGGTGGTTGGCTGGGCGCCGGCCGCGGTTGCGTGGAGATTGGCGGCGCCGAGTGCGAACGCCGAGATCGACGATAGAAGCAGACGCATCGAAAATGTCCCCCATTTGCCTCGTCGGGCGCGGCGACGGCGCGCATTACAGGACGATTACAATGGCCTGTATTCAGCCATTGGGAGACGCAAGCGAAAAGTTAAAGATTCACGCCGCCGCGAACCTGTCCGTCGCCCGGATCAGTCCGTCGAGCACGCCGGGCTCGCTGAACAAATGGCCGCCATCGGGGATGATGTTGAGCTCGACCTCGGGCCACGCCTGCTTGAGCCGCCACGCCGCGATCGGCGGAGTGCAGGTGTCGTGGCGCCCCTGGACGATGACTCCCGGGATACCGCGGAGCTTCGTCGCATCACGCAGGAGTTGGCCTTCCTCAAGCCAGCCGTGCGTCGCCATGTAGTGATTCTCGATCCGCGCGACCGCGACCGCCACTTCGGGCGAGGTGAAATGCTCGATCGTCTCGGGGCTCGGGAGCAGGGTGACGATGTCGCCTTCCCATTTGCTCCACGCTTTCGCGGCGGCGAGCTGGACGGCCGGATCGCTGCTGGTCAGCCGTTTGCGGTAGGCTTCGACGAGATCGCCACGGTCGCCCTCGGGGATCGGTGCAAGGAACTCCTCGAACTTGTCGGGATAGACCTGGCTGGCGCCGCCATCCTTGTACATCCAGTCGATCTCATACTGGTCAAACAGGAAGATCCCGCGCAGGATCAGCTCGGTGGTGCGCTCGGGATATTTCTCCGCATAGGCCAGCGCCAGCGTTGAGCCCCAGCTGCCGCCGAACACCTGCCATTTGTCGACCTTCGCGACCTGGAGCCGAAGCTTCTCGATGTCCTCGACCAGGTCCCAGGTCGTGTTGTTCTCGAGGCTCGCATAGGGCGTCGACTTGCCGCACCCGCGCTGGTCGAAAACCAGAATCTTGTACTTGTCCGGATTGAACTGGCGGCGGTGATCTGGACTCGATCCGCCGCCTGGCCCGCCGTGGAGGAAGACGACCGGCTTGCCGTCGGGATTGCCGCACAGCTCCCAGTAGAGGCGGTGGCCGTCGCCGACATCGAGCATTCCCGTCTCATGTGGTTCGATCGCGGGATAAAGCGTCCGGCGCTTCGGGCTCATCGCGTCCATCAGAAGCTGAACTCCTCGTAGATGTGGGAAACGTCGCCGCCCCACTCATGTTCATATTTGTGCAACAATCGGTCCGCCGGGGTCATGCCCGTCGCGACGACGTCGCGCAACGGGTCGAGGAAGCCGCCCTCATTGTCGCCGGCGCTGTTGAGCCGCGCGCGCCGAGTAAGGCCGCCCGCGGCGATGTCGAGCACTTGGCCGGCGAACTCGCGCATCGATTGGCCGTCGGGGGTGACGGCATCCAACGCCAGCTTGGGCACGTCGTGGCGGAGCTTCTCGCGTCCGTCGATATGCCAGTGCCTGACCAGCTCCCAGGCTTCGTCGAGCGCCTGGTCATCGTAAAGCAAGCCGACCCATAGAGCCGGCAGCGCGCAGATGCGTCCCCAGCGTCCACCGTCGGCGCCGCGCATCTCGAGGAAGCTCTTCAAGCGCACCTCGGGGAAGGCGGTCGACAGATGATCGGTCCAGTCGGTGATCGTCGGCTTTACGCCGGGCAACTGCGGCAGCTTCCCGTCAATGAAATCCTGGAAGCGCTCGCCGGCGACGTCGATATATTGGCCGTCGCGGTACACGAAATACATCGGGACATTCAGCGCATAGTCGCAGTAGCGCTCGTAGCCGAAGCCGTCCTCGAACACGAAGGGCAGCATGCCGGTGCGGTCGGGGTCTGTGTCCTCCCAGATGTGGCTTCGGAAGCTCTTGTAGCCGTTGGGCTTGCCTTCGGTGAACGGCGAGTTGGCGAAGAGCGCGGTGGCGACCGGCTGGAGCGCAAGCCCGACACGGAACTTCCTCACCATGTCGGCTTCTGATGAATAGTCCAGATTCACCTGTATGGTACAGGTGCGAAGCATCATGTCGAGCCCAAGGCTGCCGACCTTGGGCATGTAGTTGAGCATGATCTTGTAGCGGCCCTTGGGCATGACCGGCAGGTCGCTGCGCGCCTTGTCGGGCCACATCCCAAGGCCGAGGAAGCCGAGCCCGAGCCGGTCGCCGACCGCCTTGCATTGCTGCAGGTGGCGGCCGGATTCCGCGCAGCTCTCGTGCAGGTTTTCGAGCGGTGCGCCGCTGAGCTCGAACTGGCCCGCGGGCTCCAGGCTGACGTTTCCGTCCTCGCCCTTGAGCGCGATGACCTTGCCGTTCTCGATCACCGGCTCCCAACCGAATTCGGTCAGGCCCATCAAGAGGTCGCGGATTCCGCCGGGCTCGTCATAGGAAGGCGCGCGGTGGTCCGCCATGCGATACACGAACTTCTCGTGCTCGGTGCCGATGCGCCAGCGGTCGCGCGGCTTCTCGCCGCCGGCAAAGACCGACAGCAGATCGTCGCGGCTCTCGATGAGCGGGCTCGCGCTGTCGTCGGTCCTCGTTGTCATGGCCGGCGGCGCTTAGCCGTGCGCCCAGAGCGATTCCAGCGTTTCTCCACTTATGGGCCGATAAGCCGCCAGTCGCCGGCAACGGCCATGAAGGCGGTCAGAGCTGCAAGCGCGGCCGTCTCCGCCCGGAGGATTCGGGGGCCGAGCGAAACGGGAACGCTATTCGGAGCGGCGCGAATGACGGCGCGCTCGTCGTCGGTGAAGCCCCCTTCCGGGCCGGTCAGGATCAGCGCCGGGCCGGGCGTGAAGGCGCCCGCGGCGGGTTTGCCGCCGCCCTCGTCGGCGAAGTAAAGCCGCCGCGCCGGGTCGCGGTCGGCGAGGAGTTGCTTGAGGCTGATCGGCTCCGCGATTTCCGGCAGTAACGTCCGCCCGCATTGCTCGGCCGCCTCGATGGCGATGAGGCTGAGGCGCTCTAGCTTGACGCGTTCCGCGATCGTGCGCTGCGTGATGACCGGCACGAGCCTCGCGGCCCCGAGCTCGGTCGCTTTCTCGACCAGCCAGTCGGTCTGCGCGCGTTTGATCGGCGCAAACGCCAGCCACAGGTCCGGGATGCTTTCGGCTGCCCGCGTGCGCTGTTCGACAACCAGCGCCATGCGCTTCTTCGCCACGTCTGCAATCCGCGCGAGCCATTCACCCGACTGCCCGTCGAACAGTAGCAGGTCGTCCCCGACGTCCAGCCGCAGCACATTGCCGAGGTAATTGGCCTGGGCGGCGTCCAGCTCGACGCTGGCGCCGTCGCTTAGGGCAGTCCGGACGAAGAGCCGGGGGAGGCTCCTTGGTGGCCAGGCAGGGGTTGCGGGCATTGCCGGCTCATAGGCACTCGGGTCGAACCAAGTCGAGCTTGCCGGGGGAAAGAAAGGGCGCGTCGCCGCGCCCTTACTCGTTCAGTCTAGTGCCTCCCGCCGGTGCGCGTTGGATTGCAGCCGTTTGCCGGGAATGCAAAGCCGGCGCGGGCAGCCGGGTCGCTCGGGTCATAAAGCCCGAACTGCGACATGAAATAGCCGAACGACTGGACCTGACCGCCCGGATCATATTCGGGGGTTCCGGGGACGCCCAAGCCTTCAGGCGTATCGTTCAGTCCCGAGAATGAACAACGAGAATTGCCGTTGCTGATGCTGGTACCCGGCGGGCCGCCAGTGTTTCCTGTCGGTGGCGGCCCCGTGATCTCGCCGGCGAGCGCCGGTGCCGCAATGAGGGCGGCTCCAATCACGAGCGCGGTTGCACGAACAAACTTCGTCATAGCGCATTTCCCTCCGTGAGATTAGGCAACGATTCGCGACTCACTCGCGAGTTTCTTTGGTTAACAGAAATGGCACTAATATACTTGACTCAGTAGACCGATGAGCCTACAAGGGGTGCATGGCAAAAGAACCCCGCACCCTAATCGAAGCCGTCCGCTACTTCGCTGATCTGGACGTTGCCCTCAAACATATGGTCGAGCTTCGCTGGCCCAACGGCGTTGCGTGCCCGACCTGTCATCGCACGGACGTTGGTTATCTGGCAACGCG
>JAXDPR010000082.1:0-5596 GCA_034668265.1 Sphingomonadales bacterium | reverse complement strand
TCTCGCCGGGGTGCTGGCGGGCGTAGAGCCAGACATTGAGCGCGCCCTCGCCGATCGTCAGGCAGTCGATGTCCTGCCCGTCGAGGCTCTTGCCCAGCGAACGGTAGCCGACGCCCGGCAGCGCGGCGGTTTGCGTCACGAGGTCGTGGTGCCGCTCCATCGAATAAGGCGCGAAATAAGCGATCCACACTAGGTCCTGCGGCGGGGTCAGCTTGATGGTCAGGACGCCGCCCGAAAAACTGGTGTCGGAGACGCGGACCCATTCCTCGCGGTCGAGGCTCATCACCGCTTTGTAGTCGGGCCAGCCGTGGGGGTAAGCGGAGCCCGCGCAATTGGTGATGCGCAGCGTCAACTCGCGGCCCGCTCCGCCCGCGACGCGGAAATAGAACCATTGGTAGAAATCGCTCAGGTGATCGGTGACGATCTCGAGGTCGGCGCTGTCGCCGTCTTGACGGGTGACGCGGATGTTGCCGGCGTCGAAGGAGCTCGAAATGATGAGGGACATTGGACCTGCTTGACTAGGGACGCGGATGTGCGGGGCTGATAAAGCGCGGGCGCGGATCAGGCAAACGGGAGGGGACCTCCCGCCGACGCTATGTCTGCTTTGGGTGGAATGCGGACGTTAGTTCAGTTGCGCACTTGCGATCACCTGTTCGGCGATAAATCCACGCCACTCAGCTTCCACGAAAGCCCATGCCGTTTGAAAACGAGTCCGCTCTTTGGCTTTTGCTTGCTGGCAACGAGGAACTCAGAGAAGCCGCGCCGCACGATCACGGGATCGTCAGGGACACGCAGCGCTGAGGCTGCCTGCGCCGCCGCTTTGGTTTGTGCCTGATCGCGCTTTGCCATGAGAGCCGCGCGCATCCCGGCTGGAGTGACTAAGCCGCCGATCACGGGCCCGATCATCGCTGATCCGATCGCGAGACCGAGACCGCCAAAGCCAGATTTGTCCTTTTTCGCTTCGGCCATCATCTGGCCTATGATCTCAGCGTTGAGATCCTCGCGGAGCGCCGGGTAGTCGATGTAAGAGTTGAGTGCGTCGGGGTCATTTGCATCAGCCGCTGCCTTCATTTGGTGAAGCGTCCAACCAGGAGACGCCAAATACCAAGTGACACCAGCCGCGATGATCAGTGCCGCCGCGGCAAGCGCAGCAACCCTCGTCTTTATGTTTCCCAACGTACTATTCCGCCTTTCCGGGCATCCGCGCAGAATAGGACCGGGCCGAATGTCTGCAATGGGTCGAATGCGGACATAAGCCCGCTCTGGCTGGAATTGACTCGCGGCCTTCGCTAGCGCGCTGAAGCCATGACCAAGCCCGCAGTTCTCGTCACCGGCGGCGCCGGCTATATCGGCAGCCATGCGGTGCTGGCGCTGAAGGATGCCGGCTGGCACGTCGCGGTGGTCGACGATCTCAGCAACGGCAGCCGCTCGGTCGTTCCCGACGATGTGCCCTTCTATCAGGGGTCAATCGCCGAGCGGGTCTTGCTCGACAGCATCATCGACGAGTGCGGGATCGGCGCGATCATGCATTTCGCGGGATCGATCGTGGTCCCGGAATCCGTCGAGCAGCCGCTCAAATATTATGCCAACAACACGCTCGCCTCGCACAGCCTGATTTCGGCCGCGGTCGACGCGGGCGTGAAGCATATCCTCTTTTCCTCGACCGCGGCGGTGTTTGGTGCGCCCGAACGGGTGCCGATCGTCGAGGACGATCCCAAGCTGCCGATCAATCCTTATGGCGCGTCGAAGCTGATGACCGAGCGGATGCTGAAGGACGCGTCGGCGGCGCATCCGTTCAACTATGGCGCGCTCAGATATTTCAATGTCGCCGGCGCCGACCCGCAGGGCCGCACCGGCCAGATCGGCAAGGGCTCGACCCACCTCATCAAGATCGTGTGCGAGGCGGCGGTCGGGAAAAGGCCCCATGTCGCGGTCTATGGCGACGACTATCCGACGCCCGACGGCACCTGCATCCGCGACTATATCCACGTCAGCGACCTTGCGGCGGCGCATGTCGCCGCGCTCGATTGGCTGGTGGCGAATCCGGGCGAGAACCTGGTCATGAACTGCGGCTACGGCAAAGGGCTGTCGGTGCTTGAGGTGCTCGACGCGGTCGACCGGCTGACCAACAAGCCGGTAAAGCGGGTGATCGAGGGCCGGCGCGCGGGTGATCCGCCCGAGCTCGTCGCCGACAATAAGAGGCTGCTCGAGACGCTCGACTGGCGGCCATCCTATGCCGACATCGACCGGATCGTCGGCGACGCGCTGGCGTGGGAGCGCAAGCTGCTCGAACCACCAGCTTAGCCGGTTATTTACCGCGTACAGCTTATGCCCACGCGATGCGCGGATTGGTCGCCTTCGTCTTCGTGATCGGCTTCGTCGCGACGCTCGTCGCCCAGGTTGCGTCGCGTTCGACGACGCCGGGCGCTTCGCAAGCGCCAGTGGCCGCCGCGCCGACTTCCGAAAAGGCCGAGGCTGACCGGATCGCGGAGCTGAAGTCGAGCAACTCGCCCCAGTTCAGCAGCGAGGACGGAAGCATCGCGCTCGAACGCAATTCCGACGGCCATTTCTATGCCGACGTGCGGATCAACGGAAATGCGGTTCACATGCTGATCGACACCGGAGCCGGTGGTATCGCCTTGTCGCGGGACGATGCGCGGGCGGCCGGGCTCGCCACCTCGATCGGCATGAACGATGTCGTTGGCGAGGGCGCGGACGGGGCGGTGCATGGAGAATATGTGAAGCTCGACCGGGTCGAGCTCGGGCCGCTCAGCGCTTCGGGCCTCGACGCCGTGGTGCTGAACAGCGGTCAGCAGTCGCTGCTCGGCCAAAGCTTCCTGGCCAAATTTTCGAGCGTTCAGATCGAAGGCGACCGGATGGTGCTGCGCTAGGCTCAGCCCTGGCGGATCAGCACCGCGGTCGGCCGGCCGAGATGCTCGGCCAGCGCATTGACGCAGCTCATGTGCTCGGCGCGCTGGGACGCCATGGCCCGAAGGTTCGGGTCGGCGCGGAGGACATAGCCGCTGGTCGCGAGCCGCGTTGCCAATTGCGCGAGCTCGGACTCGTCCTGGCTGGTCTCCAGCGCCTTCAGTCCGACGGTTTCTGCGAGCTCCCGAGCCATCAGCCGACCCTCCTCGTGGAGCAGCACGGCGGGTCCGTAGAGCCGGTCGTCGTTGATCAGATGCTGGGCGATCAGCGCCAGGTCGAGGACCGCACCGAGCGCCGCCGGCCAGCCTGCGCCGGTCGACACGGACCGGAAATAGATCAGCGATGGATGGGCCGAATGGCTCTGGCGGACGGTAGCGCACCAGTTGCGCGCTTCCTCCAGATCGGCGGGAAGCGCGGCCTGGTTGCGGATCGCGGCGAAGCGCTCGAGCAGGGTCAGGGCCGACGGCGGGTCGCCGGCCGAAGTGTTGAGCTTGATGATTCCGATGTCGCGGCGCGAGATGCTGCTCTGCACCTCGAGCAGATACGTCACCGCCATGGTCATGACCGCGAGCCCGCAAAAGCCGGCGGCGAGGACAATCCAGCGGCCGACGCCATGCGGGATGTTGCTGCTGAGGCCGACCGTGACCAGCGCCGTTCCAGCCTGGTAGACAGCGCTTCCGAACCCGTGCAGCGGCGGCGAAAACTGGTCGCGCGCGCCATAGGCCATTAGTCCGAAGGCAAGGGCGAGAAGGACCATCCAGACAAGGAAGGAGCTGACCAGCACCAGCGGCGCGAAAGTCGACGATATTCCGCGGCCCCGGCCGCGGGCCACCTTGTAGAGCGCGAGCAGGACCTGGCCGATGCGGCGCGTGACCTGAAGCGAGGCGCGACTGCCACCCGGCACGACGACCGTGTCGAACACGTCGCGCAGGGTCAGCCAGGCGAGCAGAACGCCGGGCAAGACGAGGATGAGGTCGAGTGCCACCGGCGAACAACGGAGGAACAGCGGTGAAGTGTCCCGCCTCCGCAATGCCTTGACTAAACGGGACTCACTCTCTAGGTGAGCCGCCGGTTCTTTTGAGAGCCGCTAACCGACAACAAGCACCAGACACGAGCAGGCGCCCGGCCATGAAGATTCGCAATTCATTGAAGTCGCTCAAGACGCGCCACCGGGACTGCCGAGTCATCCGTCGCCGCGGCCGCACCTACGTCATCAACAAGACGAACCGGCGGTTCAAGGCGCGCCAGGGCTGATTGGCCTTCCGCTTGCGCTTTGGCGCGAGCGTTACGACATATTCCGCGGTTGCCGGAGCGTTCCGGCATTGAAACGAAGGTAAGCTTCGGTTCACGTCGCTTGGGCTAGGTCAAGTCCATGGGGAGTATGGGGAAAATGGCTACGGTCAGGAAAGTCCTGGTGCTTGGCGCTGTCGTCGCGGTGGCGGCTGCCGGCTTCGCCGGCGTGGCTTACGCGCAAGGACAGCCGCAGACCCCCAAGAATTGGAGCTACACGCTCGACAAGAACGGCCAGCGCGTGCCCAAGGGCAACCGGGTCACCAATCCCGACGGCAGCTGGCGCGAGGAAGTGCGGCAGGGCGATTGCGTCACCGTCAAGGAACGGTCGGCGACCGGCGAGTATAAGGAAACTCGCCAGTGCAACCCGCAGAACCCGGGCTAGGCCCTATTTCAGGTCGGTGAAGCTGCCCTTCGGGCGCTCCTTGATGGCGCACGCGGGCAGGCCGCTGGCGACGACGTCCTTGCAGTCGCGCACCTGAGCGCTCCCGTCCGGGCCGGCGAATATCGCCCAGTCGCGCGTCGCGCCCTTGTCGTAGACGCAATGTGCCATCCACATATCGAGGTTCTTGTAGGTCCCGACGTATCCGGCGTCGGTAATCCGCTTGCAGGTGTAGCCCGCGTCGTAGATCGCGCGCTTGAGGCCGATCGCGAGGTTGAACGCGTCGAGCCGGTGAAGCTGCTTCTGCTCTTCGGACTGGACGCGGATGGTCGGCTGCTGCGCCTGCTGCGGCTGGCTCTTGTTGCAGGCGGTGAGCGCGGCGAGGGCGATGAGGGTGAGAGTGCGGCGCATCGGCTGCTCCTTTCAGCTTTTGTAATCGATCGTTACGCGCGCCGCAGCGGCCGTGGCGCGCTCCAGCGCATCCTCAACGCTTGGGCCCCGGGCGAGAGCCACGCCCATCCGCCGGTTCTTCAGCGTTTTCGGCTTGGCAAAGATCCGAAGATCGACCTGATAGCCGGGGGCGCCGAGCGCAAGCGCCTCGGCTACGCCGTGGATGGCGAAGAAGTCGCACTCGCGGTCAGCGAGGATCACGGCCGAGGCGGACGGCCCGGCAAACTCGATTCCCGGGATCGGCAGGCCAAGGATCGCGCGCAGGTGAAGCTCGAACTCGTTTGGAAACTGGCTGATCAGCGTGACCATGCCGGTATCGTGGGGGCGAGGTGACAGCTCCGAGAAAATTGCCTGGTCGCCGCAGACGAAGAATTCCACGCCGAAGATGCCGTGGCCGCCGAGCGCATCGACGATCTTGCGTGCCTGGAAGCGCGCCGACTGGAGCGCCTCGCGCGGGATTGCGGCGGGCTGCCAGCTCGCGCGATAGTCGCCGCCTTCCTGGCGGTGGCCGACCGGCGGGCAGAACAGCACACCGCCCGCCGTGGC
>JAXDPR010000081.1:0-2999 GCA_034668265.1 Sphingomonadales bacterium | reverse complement strand
CCGGCCTCCGACAAGACCGTCGACCAGAACGGGCAGCCGATCGTCCCGGCCTACGCCTACAGCGACCTCCAACCCCCGCCGGTGCCACCCCAATTTGCGGCCGCCCTCACCCAGGCGGCGGCGGGGGCTAACGTCAGCCCGACCCTGCTCTCGGCCCTGGTGTGGCAGGAGAGCCGCTGGAATCCCCAGGCGGTTTCGCCCAGGGGCGCGATCGGCCTTGCCCAACTGATGCCGGGGACCGCGCGCGACCTTGGAGTCAACCCGGCCGACCCTGTCGCCAACTTGACCGGCGGGGCGCGCTATTTGCGCTATCTGCTCGACACGTTCGACGGCAACGTCGAGAAGGCGCTTGCCGCATACAACGCCGGGCCCGGCCGGGTCCGCAGCGCCGGCGGCATTCCGGCCATCGCCGAGACCCGCGCCTATGTCGCGTCGATCGTCCGGCGCATCTCTTATCCGACCGGAGCAAGCCAATGAATATCAAGCAAAGCATCGCTGCCTTGCCTGCGCTCGCGCTGAGCGCACCTGCGGTAGCGGCGCAGGCCAACCCGCAGGGCTCGGGCCCGATCGTCGCCGCTCTGGCGTGGCTGCAGGGCACCCTGCTGGGCAATGTCGCGACCGCCGTTGCGGTTATCGCCGTGGCAATGGTCGGCTTCATGATGCTGACCGGGCGGATGAACTGGCGCTTCGGCGCAACCGTCATCATCGGCTGCTTCATCCTGTTCGGCGCCGGGACCATCGTCGCCGGAATCCAGTCGGCGGCGCACTAAGCCGATGGCACTCGCTAAATCACCCGTGTTCAGAGCCCTGACCCGGCCGCAGATGTTCGCGGGCGTGACCTACAGTTATTTCGTGATCAACGCGGCGGTGACCACCGAAGCGTTCCTGATCACGCGCAGCTACCTCGCGCTTCCGGTGGCGGCCGCCGTCCATGTGATCGGCTATTTCGCCTGCCTTCGCGAACCGCGCATCTTCGACCTCTGGATCACCAAGGTCAGCCGTTGCCCGCGCACCAGGAACTGGAAGCGCTGGGGCTGCAACAGCTACACGCCATGAGCGGGAAAGCATCTATGACCAAATGGCTCGGACCGGCAGCGTGGGGCAAGAAGGAAGCCAGGGCCGGCAACCGCCTGCCTTATGCGGGCCATGTCGATGCATCGACGCTGAGGCTTCGCGACGGCTCACTGATGCGCTCGATGCGCCTCGCCGGTTTTCCCTTCGAGACCGAGGATGACGACGTCCTCAATCACCTCCTCGCCGTTCGCGACGTGGTGCTGAGGAGCGCGCTCAATTCCAAGGCGGTCCTCTACCATCACGTGATCCGCCGCCGGGTCGAGGTCGACCTTGGCGCGCTCAACCCCGACCCGGTCTCGACCGAGATCGACCGCCGCTGGACCGCGCAGCTCAACGCGGGGCGGCTGTTCCTCAATGAGCAGTTCCTGACGATCGTCATCCGGCCCCCGCGCGGCAAGGCGGGCCTGCCCGAGCGGCTGAGCAAGCTCGGCGCCAAGCGCGAAGGCGCGCTGACCAGCGCCGAAGCGCTCGAACTCGATTCGGCGACTGCCGCCCTGACCGCCGCGCTGCAATCCTATGGCGTGCGGGTGCTTGGGACCTATGAGACCGAGACCGGCATCTATTCGGAGCCGCTCGAGCTGCTCTCGGCACTCTACAATGGCGAAACTCGCCCAGTGCTGCTCCCGCGCCCGGAACAGGACGTCGGTCAGCACATCCCTTATTCGCGGGTCAGCTTCGGCCTGGACGCGCTCGAGGTGCGCGGCCCCGCCCAGCGCGGCTTCGCCAGCATCCTCGGGATCAAGGAATATCCCGACGCCAGCCGCGCCGGGCTGCTCGACGCGCTGCTTCGGGTCCCGCACGAGCTTGTCGTCACCGAGAGCTTCGCGCCGATCGAGCGCCAGACCGCGCGCGAGCGCATCGACCTGTCTCTCCGCCGCCTGAAGAGCGCCGACGAGGGCGCGGCCACCGAGCGCGCGGAAATGCTCGCGGCACGCGATGCGGTCGGCGCCGGGCAGCTCAGTTTCGGCGACCACCACCTTAGCCTTCTTGTCCGCTCAAGCTCGCCCGAGACCCTGGAAAGCGCGACCGCGGATGCGGCCGCAGCGCTTGCCGATATCGGCGCGGTCGCTGTGCGCGAGGACGTCAACCTCGAGCCGGCCTTCTGGGGCCAGTTCCCCGGCAATGAGCAATATGTCGTCCGCCGCGCCCTGATCTCCAGCACCAACGCTGCTGGTTTCATCTCGCTTCACGGCTTCCCGATGGGCCGCGCGACCGGCAATCATTGGGGGGAGGCGGTCACCGTCCTCGAAACGACGAGCTCGACGCCGTTCTTCTTCAACTTCCACGAGGGCGACCTCGGCAATTTCACGATCATCGGCCCGTCAGGTTCGGGCAAGACGGTTGTTTTGAACTTCCTCGCAGCGCAGGCCCAGAAATTCTCGCCGCGCACGATCCTGTTCGACAAGGACCGCGGCTCGGAGATTTTCCTGCGTTCGCTCGGCGGCAGCTATGAGCGCATCAAGCGCGGCGCGGCGACCGGCTTCAACCCGCTGGCGCTGCCGGATTCGGCGGTCAACCGCGCGTTCCTGCGCGAATGGCTGGCCAACCTCCTCCAGGCCGAGGGCGGCGAGGAAGAGGCGGCCATCGCCAGGGCGATCGACGAGATTTTCGCCCATGGTCCGGAGCTTCGCCGACTGCGCTTCATGCGCGACCTTCTGAGTGGCGGCCGGCGGCCCCAGGGCGGCGACCTGCCGTCGCGGCTCGACCCCTGGATCTTCGAGGGCGAGCATGCGTGGCTGTTCGACAATCCCGATGACGAGCTCGATTTCGCCAACCGCGTGCTCGGCTTTGACATGACCGAGCTGCTCGAGGATCGCCGGCTGCGCACGCCGGTACTGCTCTATCTGTTTCACCGGATCGAGGAGCAACTCGACGGATCGCCGACCATGATCCTGATCGACGAGGCGTGGAAGGCGCTCGACGAT
>JAXDPR010000080.1:0-3508 GCA_034668265.1 Sphingomonadales bacterium | reverse complement strand
CAGCATTCCCGAGGGGAATGCCTTGTCGTCACCGCGCGGGCCGGACTGATGATCGTAGGCGAGGTTCACGACGCCATGCGCCATGAGCGTCCAGCCGCTGCTCATGGTCATCAGGCCCATGTGCTCGGAGGCGTCGGGCTGCCACGCCGTCCCGGAGGACTCGCGCGTCATCGGATAGGGGCCGAGCGCGCCGCTCATCGCCATTTCGCCGCTGCCCTGTTCCGATGCGGGCATGGCCATCTCCTTTCCGGCGGGGGTGGCCGTGCCCATGGACATCCGTTTCATATTCGAAGGGGCATCCGGAGTAGTGGGAGCGGCCGGGCTCGACGGCGCGGGCACGACCTTCGCCGGCGCCGGCTTCCTGGCGACAGTCTTCTTCTTCGCTGCCGGCTTGGCGGGCATCGGCATGGTCATGCCCGGCATGTTCATGGATTGCGCGGCGGCAGGTGCTGCGGGCGCGACCAGGATCGCCGCCGAGCAAAGGATGGATCGAGCGAGATTCAAGCAATCGACTTTCGGTTTAGCGGGATCACCCTCGGCTGGCCGCCGAGGTTGATCGCCACAATTTAGCAATTGCAATTCTTGCAGTTGCAGGGGTTGCACCGGCAACCCACGCCTTTCGCGCATCCACAGTTGCCTTCGGTTTTGCGGTCCTCGACTTTTGTCATCTCATGTCTCCTTTTTTGCGTTGCTCGAATCGAGCGAATCACCATATAGCTTCCGTACCATGGTACGGAGTCAAGCCTCTCAACCGCTGACCATTGGACGGCTGGCCGGCGCCGCCGGCGTGGGCGTAGAAACGATCCGATTCTATCAGCGTCGCGGACTGCTCGAGACGCCAACGCGCGACGACGGGATACGCCGCTACGGACTCGACGACGTTCGCCGCCTGAGGTTCATCAGGCAGGCCCAGTCGGCCGGCTTCACGCTCGAGGAGATCAAGGAACTGCTGGATCTCGACGCGAGCGAGGACCGCGCCCGCGTTCGTGAACTGGCCGATTTGCGCGTGAAGGCCCTCAACTCGAAAATCAGCGAGCTCGAGCGCGCCCGCAACGCGTTGCGGAGGCTGGCGCGCGAATGCGGCAGCGGCACTGGCGGTCCCTGCCCTATCTTGGCGTCATTCGAGAACTGATACGCCGCTCAGTCGTCCTGCTCTCGTTCGCTCAGATACCGCATCAGTTCGGCGAGCGTCGATTCCATCTGGTCCTGCATCTGGCTGACCAGCTCGTTCTCGCGCATACCGACATGGTCGAGCGGCTTTGAATAGCTGTCGGAGAAGCTCTGCAGGTCCGCGCGGTCGAACACACCCTTGGCGACCAGCTTGGCCAGGATCACCAAGAGGCCGTTGGTGTTGGCGATGGTCCCGGCGACCAGCGCCTCGTCCACCATCGACAGTTTCTTGTCGCTTTCGCTCAGCTCTTCTTCGGCGGGAATCATCATTACAATCATGGCGCGAGATACGCGCCGCGCAACCCAAAGCTCCTACGGTTCGAGGAATTTTCGCAACACCATCCACTGCGCGACCTTTTCGGCAAAGGGCCGCGTGTTGGCCGCGCTCGACGATGGCAGGTCGATCAGCGTGATGCTGGGCGGCGGCGGCGGCCCGATCAGCTTTCGCCCGACGGCCGACGCGGTTGCCCCGTTGAACGCAATCGCGCGGAGGTCGGGAAAGTCGTGCAGCAATTGCTCGATCCGGTTGTGCTGCGCCTCGCGGATGGCCTGGTCGAGGCTTCCGCGCCGGGTTGCCGAGGCGATCACGTCCCACAGTCCCACGCGGCGGTCGGCGAGCCGTGCCAGCCGCTGCTCATATCCGAAGGCGGCGAGGTCCTCGCCAATGGCCGCTCCGAGGAGCCGCCAGAACTGGTTGCTCGGATGTGCGTAGTAACGGCGCGCAGCGAGCGAGGCGTCGCCCGGCAGGCTACCGAGGAGGAACAGCCGTGCGTCGCTGCGCGCGATCGGGGGCAAACCGGCTTTGACGCTCACCAATTAATCCCTACAGCCCCGCGGGGTGAACACGAACGACCTTCGCGTCGCCCTCTTTTCGGGCAATTACAATTACGTCCGCGACGGCGCCAACCAGGCGCTCAACCGCCTCGTCGGCTATCTCCTGCGGCAGGGGGTCAAGGTTCGCGTCTATTCGCCAACCGTCGAGCACCCGGCCTTCCCCGCGACCGGGGACGTCGTCGATGTGCCGGCGGTCGCGGTCCCGGGCCGCGCCGAATACCGGATGCCGATCTCGCTTACCGCGCGCGTCCGCCGCGACCTTGCCGAGTTCAACCCCAATGTCGTCCATATCTCCAGCCCGGACGTCGTCGGGCACCGGGCGGTGACCTGGGCACGGCGGAACCGGGTTGCCGCCGTGGCGTCGGTTCACACGCGCTTCGACACCTATCTCGCTTATTACCATCTCCAGGCCCTCGAGCCGCTGGCGCGCGGTATCATGCGCCGGCTCTACCACCGCTGCGAAGTCGTGTTGGCACCCGCGGAATCGACCGCGCTGATCCTCCGCGCACAGCGGATGAACCGCGACATCGCGATCTGGGCACGAGGGATCGACCGAGCGCAATTCAACCCCGAGCGCCGTGACATGGAATGGCGCCGCTCGATCGGGATCGCCGACCATGAAATGGTTATCGCCTTCCTCGGCCGGGTGGTCATGGAGAAGGGTCTCGACGTCTTTGCCGACGCGATCCACGCGTTCGCCACCTTCGGTCTGAATTACCGCGTCCTGGTGATCGGCGAGGGGCCGGCGCGGCCGTGGTTTGAGGGGCAACTGCCCGACGCGATCTTCACCGGCCAGTTGACCGGCGACGATCTCGCGCGCGCGTTCGCGAGCTCCGACGTGTTCCTCAACCCGTCGATCACCGAAGCGTTCGGCAACGTGACGCTGGAGGCGATGGCATGCGCGTTGCCGGTCATCGCCGCCGAGGCGACCGGAGCCACCAACCTTGTCCGCCAGGGGATCACCGGCACCCTGGTCGATGGCACCGAGCCCGACGAATTTGCCGACGCCCTGGCCTCCTACGCCCGCGACCCACAGCTTCGCCGCCGTCATGGCGAGGCCGGGCTTGCCGTGGCCAAGACGATGGATTGGGACACGATCAACTCGGCGGTGATCCGCGCGTACAAGCACGCCATCGTCAAGCGCGAGCGCCTGACGAGAATGACGGGGCGCTAAGCTACTTAACGCGCTCGATCCGCTGCGCGGCCTCGTCGAGGATCGCAGCGATCTCGTGCAGCAGTTCGTCGTCCAGCCCGTCGCGGCCGACCCGATGGCGGAGCGCCGTCATCAGATTCTTGACCGCGCGGCCGATCGCCGGGCCCGCGGTCTGCTCTTCGCGCGGGGCAATGTCGCGCAGGCGCTCGAACAGCGCCTCGACCTCTTCCTCGCGTTCAGCGAGATGAGCGCGACCCTCTTCGGTGATCTGGAACGGCTTGCGCGGCCCCTCGACGGCCGCTTCCTCGATCAGACCCATGTCCTGGAGCAAGGTCAGCGTCGGATAGACTA
>JAXDPR010000079.1:0-2583 GCA_034668265.1 Sphingomonadales bacterium | reverse complement strand
CCAAGGTCCTCGAAGCGGCGGGCAATCGCCCGGTCGTCTTCCGCACCGTCGACATCGGCGGGGACAAGGCCCTGCCTTATCTCACCGATGATGCCGAGGAACCGGCCGAGAACCCGGCCATGGGCTGGCGCGCCCTGCGCCTGTCGCTTGACCGCTCGACCTTGATGAAGGCGCAGGCACGCGCATTGATCGAGGCATCGGGGGGAAAGGTCCTGAGGGTGATGTTCCCGATGATTTCCGAGCCGTGGGAATATGAAGAGGCGCGGGCATTGTTCGAAGAGCAGGTCAAATGGGCTCGCGGCGCCCATCGCAAGCTCCCTTCGCAAATTCTCTACGGGGCCATGCTCGAAGTGCCGAGCCTTGCCGAGATGCTCGACCAACTTCTGCCGCGCGTCGATTTCATCTCGGTCGGAACCAACGATCTGACCCAGTTCCTGTTTGCCGCCGACCGCTCCGACCCGCGGCTCGCGCAACGCTACGACTGGCTGAGCCCGGCGATCCTGCGCTTCTTGAAGCGCATCCTCGACCAGGCGCGAAGCGCTGGAGTTCCGGTCCGGATCTGCGGCGAAATGGCGGGCCGTCCGCTCGAGGCGATGGCGCTCGTCGGACTTGGCGCGGAGAATTTCTCAATCACTCCGGCGGCTGTCGGGCCGGTGAAGGCCATGGTGCGGTCGCTCGATGCCGCAGCGATCCGCACCCGCATGGGCCAACTTCTGGCGAAGCCGCCCAGGGACATGCGCAAGGCGCTCGGCGATTGGGCGCGGCGACATTCGGTGGTGGTGGGCTAGGTTGCGGTTGACACTCGGCCCGCAGCCTTCAAACAAGGTGCATGGCCAAGCGCGACCCTGAAATCGAGGCGGCGGACTCCGAACCCTTGCCGGAGGTGCCCCCGACGGTTGGCGAGCGACTCCGGGCAGCTCGCGAAAAGCAAAAGCTGAGCCTCGAGGACATCGCGGCGCAGACCCGGATCCCGCAGCGGCACCTGGCGAGCATCGAAACCGGGGAATGGGACAACCTTCCGGCCCCGACCTATACGATCGGCTTTGCCAAGAATTTTGCTGGCATGGTCGGTCTCGACCGGACCGAGATCGGCGACCAGTTGCGCGAGGAAATGGGCGGCCAGCGCTTTGCCGCCACAACCGCCGACGTGTTCGAGCCCGCCGATCCGCGTCGGACCATGCCGAAATCCCTCGTGATCGGAGCGGTGATCGCCGCGGTCCTGCTGATCGCCCTGATGAGCTTCCTCAATCGCCGCTCGCTGGACCAGCCCGAGCCCGCCACGAACGCGGTTGCCACGACGAACGAATCGGCCCCGGCCGCACCGACCGCCCCCGCGCCAACACCGCCGCCGGCGGCAGGCCAGGTCGTCCTGACCGCGACGGCCCCCGCGTGGGTCCAGGTGACCGACCAGGGCACGACCCTGCTCCAGGGCGAGCTCCAGCCAGGCCAGGCCTACACCGTGCCGGCGACCGCGACCGCGCCGGTGCTCAAGGCCGGCAAGCCCGAAGCCCTGAAGATCAACGTTGGGACGACCGCCGTTCCGCAGATCGGGCCGACGGGCAAGGTCACGACCGTCAGCCTGCTTCCGGCCGACCTGCTCAAGGCTCCCGCCGCCGCGCCGCCGCCGCTCGCGCCGCAACCAGGCGCGAGTGCGCCTCCGGTCAGGCCGCGGTCTCGCGCGCGCCGTCCACCGGCTGCAGCCACGCCGCCCCCGGCCCAGCCGACCGCAACCGGGCCCGTTACCAACGGCCAATAGGATTCATCGCCGGGCAAGGCGCGGGGCGGCAGACTTGGGGTCGGAACCGAAGCGTGGGGAAGTTATCGTGAAGCATCATCTGACCGCCGCCCTTGTGGCGGGCGCGGCCCTGGCCCTCGTTCCGGGCGGCGCCTGGGCCCAGCGCCAGGCGCCAGCTACGCCCGAGCAGCGCATCGACCGGCTGGAAAAGCAGGTTCAGCAAGTGCAGCGGCAAGTGTTCCCGAAGGGCCGGCCGGCGGATTCCGCGGGTTTCTCAGACGATCCCGCAGCTACCCAATCGTCGGTGGTCAATCTCGCCCAGCGGCTCGACGCGCTCGAGAAGCAGGTTGCCGACCTCGTTCGCCAGTCGGAGGAGAACGGCAACCGGTTGCGCAATGTCGAAACCGGGATCGGCCAGCTCAAGAGCGACCAGGACCAACGGATCACGGCGATCGAGCAACGGCTGAGTGAAGCAGCTGCGCCGCAGCCTGTCGCAGCGCCCGAAGGCGCCCCGGCAACTACAGCGCCTGCCAAGTCCAAGAGCGCGCCTGCGAAAGCACCACCGAAGAAGACCGCCGAGGCTGTGCCTGCTCCGCCGACCGGCGGGCCGGCGGCCGCCGAGATCGCTGGTGCCGCGACCGACCCCGCGGAGGACGCCTATCGCCAGGGCTTCCGTTTGTGGCAGGCGGGCCAGTACGACCAGGCGATCGAGGCGCTGAAGGCGTTCACCGCCGCCTATCCGAAGCACCGCCGCGTAAGCTACGCCAACAACCTTATCGGCCGCTCGTTGATGAGCAAGGGCGAGAACCGCGAGGCAGCTGCGATTTTCCTCACCAATTATCGCGGCA
>JAXDPR010000078.1:0-5333 GCA_034668265.1 Sphingomonadales bacterium | reverse complement strand
TCTCACCCAACCAACAGCCGCCTTGAAGCGATTATTTCTCGGCAGACCCTAAGGGGAGCGTCCCCCTTTGGGCCCCTGCGGCGATCGAGGGACGAATGGTTGAGTTGGGGTCATGGATGAGCATCGCGGAGCGCGAGCGCGTATTTTGTTCGGCAGACGTTGGAACTGTGCTTGGGGCAACGCGAGGCGTAAGAGCGGTTGGAATTAGCGCTCATCGATTCAAACGCTGGCGCATGCATGGAAGAAGCAAGGCGACGCGGCGGTGGTCTCACGCCAACACGGTCGTCCCTCGAACAACCGGCTTCCGGAGGCGTGCGCACTCGGATGAAGGGAAAATTCATGTTTTACGGGACGTTTAACGTGAAGCGCGGCGGACAGGCTGTAAGCGATGCCGGGGCAACACATGGCGGCACGGGGCCGTGCTGTGATGGAAGTCGGCCATGGACGCAACACCGACTTTGGTTCCAGGGCCCGACCCCGCTGAGGATACTCGTACGATAGGTCGTAAGGGTGCTCGTATGCCTCGGGTCGAGGTCATCACCCGCGGCGAGCGACGCCGTGTTTGGACGCTCGAGCAGAAGTGCGAGATCGTCGCGGAAAGCCTGGGGTCGGCGCTGACACCGACGGAAGTGGCGCGCAAGCATGGCATCAGCAGCGGGCTGCTGTATGGCTGGCGACAGAAGCTGATCGGCGGCCAGATGACGCTTTTGCAGCGGTCACCGCCCGGCTTTGCCCAGGTGGAGATCGCGCCGACGCATTCCGGCAAGCACGATCCGGAGCCTGCGACCTCGACCGCGCCACCCGCACTGGACGTGCCTGTCCAGCGTCCGGCGGGCCTGATCGAGATCCTGCTGCCCGAGAACGTGACACTGCGGGTCGATTCACGGGTGGATGGCCAAGCCCTACGCCGCGTGCTGGCTGCGCTGGCAGCTCGATGATCGCGCTGGCACCTGGGGCGCGGATCTATCTGGCCTGTGGGATTACGGACATGAGGAAGGGCATGGTGGGCCTCGCCATGCTGGTGCAACAGGGGCTGTCCGACAATCCTTTCAGCGGCGCAATCTATGCCTTCCGTGGGCGCCGCGCTGGGCTGATCAAGCTGCTTTGGCATGACGGCATCGGTCTGTGCATGCTGACCAAGAAACTGGAGCATGGCCAGTTCGTCTGGCCCTCAACGACGACGACCGGCCAGATCGCATTGACCCCGGCACAACTGACTGCGTTGCTCGATGGTTGCGAGTGGCGGGCGCCGGTGGCGCGCCGCAGGCCGGAACTGGCGGGCTGATCACGCCGGAGTCATTGGAGCCGATTCGGCGGCGTTGATCATGATGCTGTCGTGCAAATCGACCTCGCCGCCCTGCCTGACGATCCTGCCACGTTGCAGCAGATGCTGCGCGATGTGGTCACCGCAGCCGAACAGCAGCAGACGACTTTGCAGCAGCGCGATGCCGAAATCGACAAGCTGCACCTGCTGATCAAGCGTCTGTTGCGCCAGCAGTTCGGCCGCCGCTCGGAACAGTTGAGCGCGGATCAGTCGCAGTTGGCACTGGAGGACCTGGAACAAACCGCCGCTGCGAACGAGGCGGCGCAGGACGCCGCGGAGAACAAACAACGTCAGCGGCGCGAGACACGCCCCAACCGCAACCACGGCGCCCTTCCGGCGCATCTGCCGCGCTATGAGGTGCTGATCGACGTCGAACAGCGCGACTGCCCCTGCTGCGGCGGCGTGATGCACCCGATCGGCGAACTGCGCAGCGAGCAACTGGACATCGTGCCCGCGCAACTGCGCGTCCGTGTCACCCGCCGTCCGCGCTATGCCTGTCGGACCTGCGAAGGCGCTGTCGTGGTCGCCCCGGCGCCGGAGCGGCCGATTGACGGCGGCATGGCTACCGAGGCGCTGGTGGCGCATGTGCTGGTCAGCAAGTTCTGTGACAGCCTGCCGCTGTATCGGCAGTCGCAGATGCTGGCGCGCCAGGGCGTCACGCTGGACCGTTCGACGCTCAGCAAGTGGGTCGGCCGCGCCTGCTGGTGGCTGACGCCGCTGTATGACCTGCTGGTCAGCACGGCGCTGTCGTCGCCGAAGCTGTTTGCCGATGATACGACATTGCCGGTGCTCGATCCGGGCCGTGGCCGAACCAAGACCGGACGGATCTGGTGCTACGCGGTCGACGACCGGCCGTGGGCCGGACCCACCCACCCCATCGCCGCCTATGTCTACGCCGAGGACCGCAAGGGCAGCCGCCCCGCCGGGCACCTGGCCGGGTTCCGCGGCGTGCTTCAGGTTGACGGCTATGACGGGTTCAAGCGGCTGGCCTTGGATCGCGCGGATAGCTCGGTGACGTTGGCGTTCTGCTGGGCGCACATGAGGCGCGGTTTCTACGATTTCTGGGTCTCCACCAAATCGCCGCTCGCCGCCTGGGTGCTGGTGAAAGTCGGCGCACTCTATGCCATCGAAGCCGAGATCCGTGGCCAGCCCCCCGACCATCGACGACATGTGCGGCAGGAGCGAAGTCGCCCCATTGTCGAGGCTCTGCACACCTGGTTGCAGGATCACGTTGGCCGTGTCTCGGCCGTCTCGGATCTGGCCAAGGCCATTCGCTATGCGATCCGACATTGGCCCGGCCTTATCGTGTTCCTCGAGGACGGCCGCGTTGAGATGGATACGAACGTGGTTGAGCGGGCAATCCGGCCGAATACCCTCACCCGAAAGAATGCGTTGTTCGCTGGTAACGACGTTGGTGCGCCATACTGCTCATCCGACGACGTCCTTATAAAGCAAGGGAATTTTGCAGCGGATTTTGAGATATCGGGCGCCGTGACCGCCTGGCCTCAGCGTCTCGACGAATGGCATCCTGCTGCAGGTCAGCAAGCCGGATTATCCAGGGTGCCCCGGCACAGAGCTGCTGGGCTGGAAGCACGCCGGCCAGGACCATTCGGTAGGCCGTGGCACGGCTTACCCTCAGAATATCCGCGGCCTCGTCGAGCGTTGCCTCGCCGCGCTCGGCCCGCTCGCCCTCGCGATAGGTGGCGATGCCGTTGGTGGTCCGCAGACCCCGGACATGGGTCCGCGTCCACGTGGCCCCACGTCCCGTCAGCTTGCCGGAGCGATTCAGGATGGCGGCGATCGCCATGTCCGGCAGTTGTCGCGCCAGTACGCGCACGAGATCGACGACATCGGCCTCCACCGTCCAACGGGTATGTCCAACCTTGTTCTTCTTGACCGTCATTTCGGTGTGGTCGCCACCTTGCCAATGAATAACGAGTGCTAACTTGTCGTCGACAACATCAACGATAATTTCTTTTACAAGTAGTCTAATGATCTTCTTGCGTATCTCGATTGATGCGCCAGGACTGTTCCACGCCTTGGCAAGATCCTTGCCGAGTGTCATCAGCCTCGCACGGTCTTCGGCTGAGAGCGTTGGCGTCGGCTTCGTTTGATCGAGGCTTTCGCGTTGGATCTCCAAGTCGCGTAGTTGAACCAATTTCTCATTCCAGCGCCGCTCCAGTTCGCCAGCAACCAGGCGATTGTCGGGGTCTACGGCGTCATATTGCCGGCGCGCCCGGGCAGCCTCGTATTGGGCTTGCTGAATCGCGTTCTCGATCTGCTGACGCTTATCGCACTGTTGCTCCTTATCGGCTTCCATCGCGGCCAGCGCCGCCTCGATCCCAAGCGGCTGCAAGCGGCCCACAACCTCCTGGGCGACGACGCGGTCGACCCGCATCCCGCCGAAGCCAATACAATTGCTGACGGCGTTGATGCTGAACGTTCCCTTGCAGGCATATCGCTGCGTATTGCCGCCTTTGCCCGTGTACTGAATATGCAGTCGCCGACCGCAACGTGCGCAGCGGAATAGTCCCGGCAACAACGCCTCGCCGCGTCTTATCGAACCACGACCCATGTAGCTCTTGCCATTGGCGTTGTCGGCAATCAGGTGCTGGTTCCTCTCGAACTCGACCCAAGTAATATAGCCGGCGTGGTGGTCATGGATCAAAACCTCCCACTCCTTCCAATTGCGGCGGAGGTTGTCGCGCAAGATTCGCTTCCGCCCGCCAGCGATCGTTACGCTCGTCCTGCGCCGGCCGTAGGCGTAGGAGCCGGCGTACACCGGGTTCGTCAGCACGTGATAAAGCGTGTGGTAAACCGGCGCCTTCCACTCGATTTGGCCTTTGCCGCGACCCTGTACGATCGCAGGGACAGGGACATTCTCCTGTCGGAACCATAGTAGCACCTGGCGGATTGAATGAAGTTCGGCAAATTTGTGGAAGACGAGCGCGATGCCGTCCTGCACCCGCCGATCGGGATCCTTCTCGATACGGTTGTCGTCGGTCTTCACGTACCCGACTGCGACGGTCAAATGAAGTTCACCGCGCCGAGCTTTCTGGCGCATGGCCTCGACGGACCGCTGACGGAAGACCGACAGCTCCATCTCGCTCATTGTTCCCTTCATGCCCAGCAACAGCCTGTCGTTGGGCGAACGCGGATCGTAGATAGCTTCTTCGTCCACAATCAATGTACCGACCAGACCGCAGAACTCCAGCAGTGTATGCCAATCACGACCGTTCCGAGCCAGGCGGGAAGCTTCCAGTGATACCACTGCACCGACCCTGCCCTCGCAAATTGCAGCCAGGAGTTTCTCGAACCCCGGCCGGGCCGTCCCGCCACCGGACCGACCGAGATCGTCATCGACGAGCTGAACGTCGTCCCAGCCGAGATGCCGCGCGCGCTCCACCAAACCATATTGGCGCCGCTGGCTCTCGAGATTGTTGACCACCTGATAGGCAGTCGACTGACGCACATACACGAAGGCGGCGCGGGCAAGATGCTCCGAGGTGATCTTACTCATCGCCCGCATCCTTCTCCCGGAAGCTCGATAACTCGCCGCTCGGTGTCATCACCGCTTCCCTCAGCAGTGTCTGCAGAAGTGCGATTGCGGTCTGGCGTTCGACGCCGGTCAGTTCGGCGGATCGGGTCGGAACTACGAACAGATCCATTTGTGCGCGGAGCAACTTTCTCATTGCCGACTCCTCCAGGACTTCTTTTTTCCGGAGGATAGGCTACGAGACGATCGACAAGGGCGCGCAGCAAGACGAGTTCGGTGACAGGAAGCCGCGGGGTCGGTACAAGCGCGAGACTACTTGTCGCCGGATCGAACATCCAATCTGGGATCTGGTAGGAACCGCCATGCGGTTGGCGGATCAGAAAATGGTGGACACCATCATGCTCGTGGTCGCCGATCACAAGTACAGTCTGGCCGACCAGTGGATGAAACGGATAGGAGACCTCCGCTTCGAACGTCAGAAACCCGGCATTATGTCCCCGGCTCGGATGGCGG
>JAXDPR010000077.1:0-5137 GCA_034668265.1 Sphingomonadales bacterium | reverse complement strand
CTTCGCCATCGCGCCCTCGAACGGCAGGCCGCGCGCCTGCAGGAAGCTGTGGAAGCCCATCACGCCGAGGCCGACCGAGCGCTCGCGCTGGCACGAATATTTGGCCCGCGACATCTCCTCGGGCGCGCGGTCGATATAGTCGGAGAGGACATTGTCGAGGAATCGCATCACGTCCTCGATGAACATCCTGTCGCCGTTCCATTCGTCCCAGGTCTCGAGGTTGAGCGACGACAGGCAGCAGACCGAGGTGCGGTCGGCGCCCAGATGATCGCGGCCGGTCGGAAGCGTGATTTCGGAGCAGAGGTTGGAGGTCGAGACCTTGAGGCCGAGGTCGCGGTGATGCTTGGGCATCGACTTGTTCACCGCGTCGATGAAGATGATGTACGGCTCGCCCGTCGCGAGGCGCGTCTCGACCAGCTTTTGGAACAAGGAGCGCGCGTCGACCTTGCCGCGCTCCGACCCGTCTTTCGGGCTGCGCAGCACGAACTCGGCGCCTTCGCGCACTGCTTCCATGAACTCGTCGGTGACGAGCACGCCGTGATGGAGGTTGAGCGCCTTGCGGTTGAAATCGCCCGACGGCTTGCGGATCTCGAGGAACTCCTCGATCTCCGGGTGCGCGATGTCGAGATAGACGGCCGCCGAGCCGCGCCGCAGCGAGCCCTGACTGATCGCCAGCGTGAGGCTGTCCATCACCCGGACGAAGGGAATGATCCCGCTGGTCTTGCCGTTGAGTCCGACCGGCTCGCCGATCCCGCGCACCCGGCCCCAGTAAGTGCCGATGCCGCCGCCCTTTGATGCCAGCCAGACATTCTCGTTCCAGATTTCGGTGATTGCCTGGAGGCTGTCGTCGACGCTGTTGAGATAGCAGCTGATCGGCAGGCCCCGCCCCGTGCCGCCGTTCGACAGCACCGGGGTCGCCGGCATGAACCACAGCCTGGAGATATAATCATAGACGCGCTGCGCATGATCGGCGTCGTCGGAATAAGCCGCGGCGACCCGCGCGAAGAGGTCCTGGTAGCCTTCGCCCGGCAGCAAATAGCGGTCGTTGAGCGTGTCCTTGCCGAACTCGGTCAGCAGCGCGTCGCGGCTGGAGTCGGTCTTGACGTCGAACTTGGGCGCATGGACTGCCTTCGATCCGGTTGCGGCGGTCGAAACATCGTCGCTCGGTACTGCTGAGCCTGTCGAGAAATCCATCGCGCTACCCCGTCCTTCATCGGCCCGGTCGAGGACCGTTTGTTCCTGACTTGTTCGACTCGGAGCCATAAAGCCACCCTAGCCGTTTTTCGCGCTCTTCGGGGGCTTTTCGGCCCCGCTCCCTGTGGAAAGCGGGGACGAGTTATCCCGCCACCGGAATATAGGCATTCCGGTGCCGAAACACTAGTGATTGAGTGTCCCCCCTCGTTCGCTACTATCTATTGTGCCTCAACTAGGATGAGACGCAAGCGGGTAAATGATCCGTCAACACAAAATCCTGTGGATTTGCAGCGGCGCAACAGTGGACGAAAGCACGGGCCCCTTAAGGCCTTCAGTAGGCCCGGCCTCGGCCGAGGCACCGGCTGCAAGTCGTGAGCGTCTGCGTCAGGGTGATTCCCCCATAGAAAGCCTGCCTGGGTCCAACCCTCTCATGGGTGAGGCTGATCGATGCGATGGTTTGCGAGGGCAAGGTGTAGGCGATGGTTGCGCTGTAGAATTCGTCCTTCTGCAGAGGCAGAATCCGGTCGCGGGTCCAGCGCTGGCTGGTCGTCAGGTCGAAGATCCAGGGACCGAGGAGATATTCCGCGGACCCGCTGAGGAAGGTCCGCGAGCGGCCCGCGAACCCCTGGAAATTGTCGCGGCGCGCGGCCTCGGCGTACAAGCGAAGCTGCCTGTAGCGCCGGCTTAAGGTGTCCGCGACAGAGCCGCCGATGGGTATCGCCAAATCGCCCCCCAGCGTGGTCCAGAACTCGCCGCGCTGCGCGCCATAAGTCCTGCCAAAGCGGATGGCGCCAGCCTGCCAGGTAAGGTGACCCCAATTGCCGACCGGCATGTTGAGGTTGTCGAACGTCACCATCACATTTTCCGGCCAGTGGGTGTTGCCCACGCCGCCGTCTTTGTAATGGATCATCCCCTCGTTGTAGGGCCAGCTTTCGTGCAGGAAGGTGCGGTCGACGATGAACGCCGACACGGTCAGCATACGCCAGCCGCCGCTTTCGCTGTTGAAGATATGGATTGCTTCGGCGCCGATCATGTCGGCGGGCTCGTATCCCTGCTCGGCCTCCTCGATGAAATCGCGCGCGAAGGGGCCAGGAAGGAAGAAGTAAGCCCGGCCGAAATTCTGGACGAACTTGCCGAAGCGGTAATTGCCGTAGCGGATGTATAGCTCCTTCATCTTGCCGCCTTCGGCGCGGCCGGCGTCCTGGTTGATATACAAAAATTGGTTGGGGTCGGTCGCCGGCCGCGGCTTCCTCGGCTTCCACTGAAACAGCCCGTCGATCGAAAGGCTGCTGTTGAGCTCCAGGAGCGCGGTCGAATCGACGCGCAGGCCGAGGGAGGGGCCACGGTCCGGGCCGCTGCGCGCGTTCATGGCGCCGAACTCGGCGACGGCGATCGTCCCGAGGCTGAACTTGGGCCAGCCGCCGACACCCATCATGCCGGCATCGGCCTTGGAGTCAGCATCCGCGGGCGCTGCCGCGAGCGATAGCGGAGCCGCCGGGGGTGACGGCGCGTCGGGCATTGTCATGCCGTGCATGTCGCCCGCGCGATGGGTCATTCCGCCCATGTCCATTGGTCCGTCCGGCATTGGCCCGACCTTGGGATCATAGACCTCGATCTGCGCCATCATCCCTTTGTCCTCGTGCTCGAGGATGTGGCAGTGGAACAGGAAGCGGCCGACGATGACCGGATCGGTGAACGCGAGCCGGATTTTCACTTCGCCGTGGATCGGCACATTTACGGTGTCGAGCAGGCCGCCGAACGGCTGCGGCTTGCCGTTCACGCTGATCACCTGGAACGGCAGCTGGTGGATGTGGAAGATATGCAGTTCCTCGGACGCGTTGCGGATCGTCCACTCCTCGATCGAACCGAGGGGAACCTTGAAGTCGACCCGCTCCGGATCGAAGGTCGCATGGTTGATGAAGAACAGCCCGGTGACGAGCGGGTCCTCCGAGAAGGAGACGAGGCGCCGTGCGTCGATGCGGTCGCCGGGGATCGGCTGCCCCGCGCCCGACACGATTGTCAGCGGGCCGAGCGGCAGTGGCGGGGGACTGGCGGGATCGCGCGCCGAGACCATCAGCGCCATGTTCTGCCGCCCGAACATGTCGCCCACCGGACCGGTCGAGGTTTTCTCAGCGACCAGCTTGTACGCGCCGGCCCTGCCGCCGGTCACCAGTACGTCGACCCGCTCGGCGGGCCCAATTATTAGTTCGCGCGCGGTTTCGGGCTGCGGCAGCGGCCGCGAGTCCCGCCCGATAATGGTGAAGCGGTGGCCCTCCAGGGACAGCCGGAAATAGGCGTCCGCGGTCTGGGCGCTCAGCCGCCAGATTTGCGTCTCGCCGGGCTGGATGTCGATCCGCGGCATCAGCTGGCCGTTGATGGTCTTGACGACCACGTTGTACGGCTTGGGTACCTTGTTGAGGTCACCGTTCCGGTTCGGCGAGAATTCCTTGAGGACGAACAGCCGTTCCTTGAGCGGCTCGGTCGCCGGCATCTGCTGCTGGAAACCTTCGACGATCAAGGTGCCGCTGAGCCCGCCCATGAGCTGGCGCTCGGCGAAGTCGTGGCCGTGGGTATGGTACCAATAGACTCCCGGCGGGTGATCCTTCGGGATCGGGATCACATAATCCCAGGTCTCTCCCGGCCCGACCATGTGCAGGGAATCGTCGCCATGACCGAGCGGCGAGACGGCAAGTCCGTGGAAATGGATATTGGTGATCTGCGGAAGGTGGTTGATGAGGCGGACATGCAGCAAGTCGCCGGGCTTCACGCGGAGCACGGGACCGCCGTAGGCGCCGTTGTAAGTCGCACCAGCGATCGCGAACCGTCCGAGCCTGACCGGCGTCTCGCGCGCCTCGAACGTGACGTCGAGCCTGCCATTGCTGCTGCGATATTCGGGCGGATTGACGAGCGGCGCGACGGCGGCGCTTGGCGGCAAGTTTGCGGGATTCGGCAACAGGCTCGAGAATTGGCCGGCAATCGCCGTATCGGGCTGGGCGACCGCGAGGATTGCACCCAGGGCCACCGCCACGGCGGCCGACTTACCCCAATTTCGTCCAGAATTTCGTCCAGGACCTGGACACAGACCTACCCGTGAATGGCGAATGGACATTTCACGCGTCCGCTTCATCTGGTTCGTGCCGCACTCGGCGCGCCGTGAGAGCCTCCCGCTCAGGATAGCATAAAAACCGTCGAGACGCGCACCTGACCGGCTGGATCATGCGGCGGCCCGAACCGTGCGGGCTGGTGACGGCCAGACACGCCGCCGGCTGGCTCACGCGCGGCGCGCGATTGAACTCGCGCCGCGTTCGCCCTAGCCTTCCCACCATGCGTATGTGGTTCCGCGAGCGTTACCTCGACCTTCTCGGGTCCATCTACATCTACAACGAGCATCGCGGCTATACGGCGATCGACGACTTGCTCGCCGCGGTGAAGGCGCGCTGGCCGGACGATCGCGAGCTCATCGCCAAGATCGAGAAGCATCGCGCCGACGAGCGCAAGCATTACGTGATGTTCCGCCGCTGGTTCGAGCGGCGCGGGGTCATGCCCTATGCGATCGACAGTGCCTGCGGCCACATCGACCGCTTCGTGAAGATCATGTTCGGCAAGGGCATCGACGATCTCGACAAGCTCAAGGTAGTGGGCAGCGACGAACTGTTCGGGCGAATCTGCCGTGTCATCGCGCTGACCGAAAAGCGCGGCTACAAGCAGGTCGAGATCCTGCTCAAGAATTCGCACGTGCTGAGCGACAAGATGCTAGCCAAGATCTTCCGCATCATCGAGCAGGACGAGCCGAGCCACTGGGAGCCCTATGACGGCTGGCTGGACGCGCATGGCGGCCGGCGCGAGCGCTGGTGGGAGCGGCTGGTCGACAGCTACATCCACTCCGAGCTCCTGTTCCTGAAGCTGCCGGTGCTGTTCCTCCACCCGAACCTCAAGCGCAGGG
>JAXDPR010000076.1:0-4049 GCA_034668265.1 Sphingomonadales bacterium | reverse complement strand
GAATTGGCGCAGCAGTTGGGCCGTCTCTTCGGCGGGGCTCATGCCAGCAGCTCCTTCGCTCGATCCATTGCGGCCACGCCCGCATCGATCGTCTCGTCTTTCTTGCCGAAGCACAAGCGGACCAGGTGCCGCGGCGGATCGCGCTCGGCAAAGGCCGACAGCGGGACCACGGCGACCCCCGCCCGCTCGACCGCGGCGGTCGCGAACGCCTCGTCATCAACGGCTAGGCCCGACGCCGCGAGGTCGACGCACAGGAAATAGGTCGAGGTCGCGTCCAGCACGGCATAGCCCGCCTCGCGCAGGCCCCCGGTCATCCGGTCGCGGGCACGCTGGAAGCGGTCGCGCATCGGCTGGATCCACGTATCGCCCTCGTTGAGGCCGAACGCGACGGCGGCCTGCAGGTTGGGCGCGGTCGCGAAGGTCAGGAATTGGTGGGCGCGGGCGGCAACGGCCGCAAGCTCGGGCGCAGCGACGATCCAGCCGACCTTCCACCCGGTCAGGGAGAAGATTTTGCCGGCGGAGCCGACTTTGATCACGCGTTCGGCCATGCCCGGCAAGCTCGCGAGCGGTGTGAAGGTTCGATGGTCAAGGAGCACATGCTCCCACACCTCGTCGCTGATGACGATGAGGTCGTGCTCCCGCGCCGTGGCCGCAAGCGTGTCGAGTTCGTCTCGGTCGAACAGCCGCCCCGCCGGGTTGTGCGGATTGTTGAACAGGATCGCGCCGGTTTTCGACGTGATCGTCGCCTTCAGCGCGTCGCCATCCAGCCGCCAATCCGGCGGCTGCAGCGCGACCTCGACCGGAGTTGCTCCCGCCCGACGGATCATCGGCGCATAGCTGTCATAGGCGGGGGTGAAGATGATGACCTCGTCGCCCGGCCGGACCGTAGCGAGGATCGCGGCGCCGAGCGCTTCGGTCGCGCCGCTGGTGACGCAAATATGTTCGGCGGCTAGATCCTGGCGAAAGTGCCGGTTATAATGCGACGCCACCGCTTCCCGCAGCGCCGGCAGCCCGCGCGACGGCGCATATTGGTTGGAGCCTTCTTTCAACGCGCGCGCGGCGCAATCGAGGATTTCATCGGGCCAGCCGAAGTCGGGAAAGCCCTGGCCGAGATTCACTGCGCGATGCTGGGCGGCCGCCAGCGACATCCGTTCGAAGACGCTGGTCTTCATCTGTTCGTAGATCGGGTTCATGGGGGCCGCATAGCGCGCTGCACGGCCGACCGCGAGCGAGGCAACTTTCGCGGCGCACGGGCATTGGCACTCAAACCCTCAGTCCAGGAACCCACCATGTCCCAGCGTAAAGCGACTCTCTACCGGATGAAACTGCCGACCCACGAATGCCCCTATGGGCTCCTCGCCAGGCGCATGCTCGAGGACGCCGGTTTCGACATCGACGAGCACCTGCTGACCACGCGCGAGGAAGTCAACGCTTTCCAGGCCGAACAGGGCGTCTCGACCACGCCGCAGATCTTCATCGACGGTCGACGGATCGGCGGCAGCGAGGAACTCGCAAGCTACCTCGACACGGTCGCGCAGAACTAGCCGCCGAGCGCTGCCGAGGCGCTGGCGAGCGGGCCTGACAACGCCCGTTCGGCCATCGCCGCCATGCCGATTGCGAGCGACGCGGCAATCGCGCCGATTGCCAGGAACTCCATCGCCCGGCCGCGCAGCCGCGGGTCGACCACGATTCGACGCTTTGTCCTGCGACGGTCGTGAATCAGACCGTTCGAGGCGATCAACTGAAGTGCGCGCGATTGCTCGAGCGACAATATGTCCTCGACCGGAAGCTGCTGTTCCGACCTTAGGCCGCTGCGGCCCGCGTTCGACCACATGACGCGGGCGACGATCACATGATCGCCGCGCAGGATCTCGACCGTGCTCCTCTCAGCGACAGGCCGCGAGGTCTGGATCAGCAGGCCGCGCGAGGAGACGTTGAGGATGCAGACATCGCTCCATTGCGACCCGGACCATACGCGCGCCCGAGCCACGACCCTCCTGCGAAGCTCGCGCGACCTGTGCTTCGACTGGGTAGCGAACGCGACCATCGGCTCTCGGCCTATGAGCGCGGCATGTTCGATCTCTAAAGTATTGATCCGCAACGGATTAGTCCCCGCTCACAAAGGTCAGGGAAGCGGGCGCCCTGCTGGTTGGTTGACCCCACTGGTCGGCGCGCCGTAGCAGGGCTGCGGCGGCGCTCCAGTCGTCCGTCCAAGCGGAGAAGTGATGTCGCCGATCGTGATCACCCCCCGCCGCCTGGGCGACGACCGCGGCTGGTTCAGCGAAACATACAATGCGCGGCGGCTGGCCGAGCACGGCATCGCCAACAGCTTCTGCCAAGACAACCAGTCGCTGACCCGGGAGCCCGGAACGCTGCGCGGGCTCCATTTCCAGCGGCCGCCCCAAGCGCAGGCGAAGCTAGTCCGCTGCCTCGCCGGCCGCATCTTCGATGTCGCCGTCGACATCCGCCGCGGCTCGCCAACCTTCGGCCGCTGGGTGGGGATCGAGCTGAGCGCCGACAACGGTCGACAGCTGTTCGTGCCCGTCGGCTATGCCCACGGCTTCCTGACGCTCGAGCCCGATTGCATGGTCGCCTACAAGGTCGACGACTTCTACTCGGCCGAGTGCGATTCCGGGATCAGCTGGAACGACCCCGACATCGCCATCGTCTGGCTGCTCGACGGGACTCCGCAGCTTTCGGCCAAGGACTCGGCGCTGCCCCCGCTCGCCGCGCTCGAAGCCGAGTTCGACTATGACGGGGAACCCTTAGCGGAACTGCGCCAAATCGAGACGTGAGCCGCAGCGCTTCCGGCTCGCCCTTCCCATTGCCGCCGAATGGATTAATGCCCTTTTCCCATGCGGGTATTCGTCACGGGAGGGGCCGGATTCATCGGGTCGGCGCTGGTTCGGCATTTGATCGGCAACAGCCCACATGAGGTCCTGAACCTCGACAAGCTGACCTATGCCGGAGTGCTGGAGTCGCTGGACGAAGTGGCCGGTGACGAGCGCTACCGCTTCGTCCGCGGCGACATCTGCGACGGCGCGCTGGTCCACCGGCTGCTCACCGAATTCCAGCCCGACGTGATTGCGCACCTCGCGGCCGAGAGCCACGTCGACCGCTCGATCGACGGCCCAGCCGACTTCATCGACACCAACATCGTCGGCACCTTCTCGATGCTCGAGCAGGCGCTCGATTATTGGCGCGGGCTCGACGCCGGGCGGCAGGAGTGCTTCCGCTTCCACCATATCTCGACCGACGAAGTGTTCGGCTCGCTGGGCGATGTGGGTCATTTCACCGAAACGACGCCCTACGATCCGCGCTCGCCCTACTCGGCCTCCAAGGCCGCTTCGGACCACCTCGTCCGCGCCTGGGGCCACACGTTCGGGCTTCCGGTTCTGGTGACCAATTGCTCGAACAATTACGGACCCTTTCACTTCCCCGAGAAGCTGATCCCGCTGGTGATAATCCGGGCGCTCGGCGGTTCCGAGCTCCCGGTCTACGGCGACGGCGGCAACGTCCGCGACTGGCTGTTCGTCGAGGACCATGCCCGCGCGCTGGCGCTCGTGTTCGAGAAGGGCAAGCCGGGCGAAACCTATAATGTCGGGGGCAATTCGGAACGCACCAATATCGGGGTCGTTCGGGCGATCTGCGCCGCACTCGACCAACGCCAGCCGCGCTCCGACGGCCTCAGCTACGCCGAGCAGATCCACTTTGTCCCCGACCGGCCGGGCCACGATCGGCGCTATGCGATCGACGCGAGCAAAATCCGTGAGCAGCTCGGATGGGAGCCGCAGGTGACCTTCGAGGAAGGCATCGGCCGGACAGTCGCCTGGTATCTCGAACGCCGCGACTGGTGGGAGCCGATTCTCGCCCGGCGCTATGACACCGAAAGGCTTGGCCTCAAGAGCGGGGCTGCACGGTGAGCAACAGGGGCTGAACGACACTATGAAGGGCATCATCCTCGCCGGCGGTGCGGGCACCCGGCTCCATCCGATGACGGCGGTCGCGTCCAAGCAGCTGCTGCCGATCTACGACAAGCCGATGATCTA
>JAXDPR010000075.1:0-4485 GCA_034668265.1 Sphingomonadales bacterium | reverse complement strand
CGGCAGGTCGCGCTGATCTGCCCGACGACGCTTCTCGCCCGGCAGCATTTCAAGAATTTCGTCGAGCGGCTGCACGGTTTCCCGCTCAAGGTCGGGCGGCTGTCGCGGCTGGTGCCGGCGGCCGAGTTCAAGAAAACCAAGGAAGGGATCGCCGACGGCACCGTGGACATCATCATCGGCACCCACGCGCTGCTCGCCAAGAGCATCGACTTCAAGCGGCTGGGGCTGGTGATCGTCGACGAGGAACAGCATTTCGGCGTCGCCCACAAGGAGCGGCTGAAGGCGCTCCGGGCGGACGTGCATGTGCTGACGCTGACCGCAACGCCGATCCCGCGCACGCTACAGATGGCGATGAGCGGCCTTCGCGAACTGTCGGTGATCCAGACCCCGCCCGTCGACCGGCTGGCGATCCGAACATACGTCACTCCGTTCGACGGCGTCGTTGTGCGCGAGGCGCTGCTGCGCGAACATTATCGAGGCGGGCAGAGCTTCTTCGTCGTTCCGCGAATCGTCGATCTTCCGAACATGGAAGAATGGCTTCGCGAGCAAGTGCCCGAAGTGAAGTTCGTCACCGCCCATGGGCAGATGAGCGCGGGGCAGGTCGAAGAGCGGATGAGCGCCTTCTACGACCGCAAATATGACGTGCTGCTGTCGACGACGATCGTCGAAAGTGGGCTCGACATCCCGACTGCCAACACCCTGGTCGTCCATCGCGCCGACCGCTTCGGACTTGCCCAACTGTACCAGCTTCGCGGCCGCGTCGGGCGGTCGAAGACCCGGGCCTATGCCTATCTTACCATGCCCGCAGACCGCTCGATCACCGAAGCGGCCCAGAAGCGGCTTCAGGTCCTCGCCGACCTCGACAGCCTCGGCGCGGGCTTCCAGCTCGCCAGCCACGACCTCGACATCCGGGGCGCCGGAAACCTGCTCGGCGACGAGCAGTCGGGCCACATCAAGGAGGTCGGGTTCGAGCTCTACCAGTCGATGCTGGAGGACGCGATCCTCGAGCTCAAGGCCGGCGGCATCCCGCAGCGCGACGAGTTCACTCCGCAGATCAGCGTCGATGCGCCGATCATGATCCCCGAGGCCTATGTTCCCGACCTCGACCTCAGGATGGGACTTTACCGTCGCCTGGGCGAGCTCGACGACCGTCCGGCGATCGACGCTTTCGCCGCCGAGCTGATCGACCGCTTCGGCACGCTGCCCGAGGAAACCGCGAACCTGATGAAGATCGTCGAGGTGAAGCTGAACCTCAAGCAGGCGATGGTCGCCAAGCTCGACATCGGCGCCAAGGGCGCGGTGATCACCTTCGCGGATGGCGGCTTTCCCGATCTCGCCGCGCTGCTCGGCTATATCGAGCGGCTGAAGGGCGCGGCCAAGCTAAGGCCGGACAGCAAGATGATTGTGTCGCGGGATTGGCCGACGCCCGACGCGCGGCTGGATGGTGCCCTGCAAGTGTCGCGCGGCCTGTCGCGCGTGGCCGCGGCGGCCGAGAAGAAAGAGCTGGTTGCCGCTTAGGCGGCGAGCGTTGCGTTGGCCGCGCCAACGAAACGCGTCAGCTCATCGTGCGTCAGCGCGCCGGCGCCGAGGAAACCCTGGTAGAGGTCGCAACCCCATTCGGCGATCAGGGCCAGCTGGGCAGCGGTTTCGATGCCCTCGACGACGACGCTAAGATCGAGCTCCCGAGCGAGATGGATCAGCGCCCTGACGACGATCCGGTCGCGTTCCCCGCCGACCAGGTCGGCGATGAGCCCGCGATCGATCTTGATCGCGTCGAGGGGCAGCGATGTCAGGTAAGCGAGGCTGGCGTAGCCGGTGCCGAAGTCGTCGACCGCGATGCTGAGGCCCGCATCGCGAAGCCTGGTCAAGCGCTCCGCCACAGCCTCGTGGTCGACCAGAAGCACGCTTTCGGTGATCTCGGCGGTGATTCGGCTGGGATCGATCCCCGCAGCTCCAATCTCGTCGAGCAGCCAGGTGTCATAGCCTTCGCGAGAAATGTCGGCGGGGAGGATGTTGATCGAGAGCCCCAGATCCTTGAGCGCGCCTTCCCATACCGCCGCGCTTCGCAGCGCCTTGCGCTGGACGAGCCGCGACAGCCGCTCCTCGAGCCCTCCAGCCGAAGCCCGTGCGAACAGCAGCTGGCCGTCCGCGATGGGCGAGCGCGCCAGCGCCTCGGCGCCCACGACGCGCCCGGTGGCCGGCACAATCAGCGGCTGGAACAGGACGTCGACCTGTTCATGCGCAATCGCGCCTTCGAGCATCAGGTCACGCCGTGGGGCGGCGGGTAACGTTGCCCCTGTGTCCGAAGCCCGCCGACCCCACTTACTCATGCTATCCCAGGTCAACATATCTCAGCCTAAACCCCACTAACCGATGCGTCCCCGGGCAACACAGGAGCCGAGGTAGCTGGCGAGCGGCAGCGCTGGAACAAGACTCTCGGGCGCGCTCCGAAACGGGACAGTGACCTTGGCGCTCGAAGCCCTTATCTTGTGTCCAACCGAAGCTGACGAGGAGCGATCTGGTTGAACGCGGATGCGGCCACCCCGGGCGGACCGGCGCCGGCGGACCTGGAGAGCCTGGGCATCGGCCTGCTCTCGTCGGGCACCGATGTCGCCGACGCTGCCGAAGCCATGCTCCGGCGCCGGTACGGATTCGCCGAGGCCGAGGAGGCAGAAACGCTGGTCGCGCTCGGCGGCGACGGGTTCATGCTCCAGACGCTGCACCGGATGCTCGAGGAAGGCGTCACCAAGCCGGTGTTCGGGATGAACCGCGGCACCGTTGGTTTCCTGATGAACGACTGGCGGATCGACCAGCTGCCAGAACGCATCGCTGCAGCCAAGGCGATCCGCGTCGCGCCGCTCGAGATGCGAGCGACCACAGTCGGCGGCGAGACATTCACTTATGCGGCGATCAACGAAGTCTCGCTGCTGAGGGAAACTCGGCAGACCGCGAAGATCGAAATTTCGGTCAATGGCCGGGTCGCCCTGCCCGAGCTTGCCTGCGACGGCGTGCTGGTCGCGACGCCCGCGGGGTCGACGGCCTACAACCTGTCCGCGCGCGGGCCGATCCTGCCGCTGCAGGCGAAGATGCTGGCCCTGACGCCGATCAGCCCATTCCGGCCGCGGCGCTGGTCGGGCGCGATCCTGCCCGACGACACCGCCGTCTGCTTCACCATCCTCGAAGCCAAGAACCGGCCGGTGTCGGCGGTCGCAGACCAGATCGAGGTTCGCGACGTGGCTCGCGTCGAAGTCCGGCTCGACCGCGAGCGCTCGCTGACCCTGCTGTTCGATCCCGAGCATGCGCTCGACGAACGGATCGCCATGGAGCAATTCGCAACCTAGTCGGCGCGCCGGATTACTGGGGGCAAACCGAGCACAGACTACTTGCCTTTAGGGAAGTGTCCGCTATCTAGCCGCCACCTTCCGAAAAGGCATTCCCCGGTAGCTCAGCGGTAGAGCGTTCGACTGTTAATCGAATGGTCGCCTGTTCGAATCAGGCCCGGGGAGCCACTTTTCCATTGCCCTCGTTGCGTTGCGACTGGCAGTATGGTCCGAGAGGCGCGCCCACTCGCGAAGTTGATGCCTCTCTTGGACCATAGGATGGCTCGTTTCGCCCCTCCCGCCCATGGCCTGATTCTCACCGCAACCGCGGGCTGGGTCGACGCGATCGGTTTCGTGTGGCTGCAGGGCTACTATCCATCGTTCATGAGCGGCAATGCCACCCAGCTGGGGATCGCGCTTTCGAACGAGCATTGGAGCGTTGTCGTCATCGCCGCGGCAGTGCTGGCGCTGTTCTTTGGCGGAAGCTTTTGCGGCGGGCTCACGGCGACATTGGCAGGACGCTGGCGGCTGGCCGCGGTGCTGACATTGGAGGCGGCCCTGCTCCTGGGCACGATTGGCGCATCGCTCGCCGGGCGCGGCCACGAAGGGCTGTTTCTGCTGCCGGTCGCGATGGGCCTGCAGAACGCGGCGGTTCAAGAGCTGCGGCCGGGAGCGACGACGTTCGTCACTGGCACGCTGTTCCGCGCGGGCTATGAACTTGCCCGAGCGCTCGCCGGCAGGCCGGATGCGGCCTGGATGGCGCAGCTGCTGACCTGGACATCGTTTGCAATCGGTGCCGTCGCCGGGGCTGTGGGCAACAGCCGCTGGGGCCCTCTCGCATTGTCGGTTCCGCTCGCAGTCGTGGCGGCTCTGGCGCTACTGACGATGTCGGCCGAGGAAAATGAGGAGATCAGGCCATGAAAGCAGCTATCGTCGGAATGGGGACAGTGGGCCGGGCGGCAGCGCTCGCAACCATGCAGCGCGGTTCCACCGCCGAGCTCGTCCTCGTCAATCGCCACGCCGAGCTGGCGCAGGCGGTCGCGCTCGACTTGAGCTACGGCGCACCGGTCAGTGACACCTGCACGGTCCGGGCCGGGGGTTATGCCGATCTGTCCGGCGCGGGGATCATTGTCATTGCCGCCGGCGTCAACGAGAAGTCGGGCGG
>JAXDPR010000074.1:0-2506 GCA_034668265.1 Sphingomonadales bacterium | reverse complement strand
CTACCGGCGCCTGGCAAGCAGCTGGATCCGAATCGACCTCGCCGACCGGCTCGCAAGCCACGCGCGCAGGGTCCGCTCGGCGGGCGGCGACGACCCGGTGGACCGCGAGCTCGCGATCTCCATCGGGCTTGGCGAAGAGGCGCTCGCGCGGCTGATGAGCGACATCGGCTTCGCCAAAGCCGGGGACGCCTGGCGCTGGCGCGGCCGCCGCGGCCATCGCCCGGATCGCGCCCAGGGCCGGGGCCATGCTTTCGCTGAACTGGCCAAGCTCAAAACGAAGTAAGCGTCGTTGCGGATCGACCGCTTCCTGTTCTTTATCAGGCTGGTGAAGAGCCGCACCGTCGCCCAGCATGTCATCGACGAAGGCCATATCCGCATCGACGGCAAGCGCGTCGAGAAAGCCTCCGAAGAGGTGCGAGTCGGAAGCATCGTGGCGCTACCTCTGCGCGGCGAGGTCCGCATCCTGCGCGTGCTCGGCCTCCCGGCGCGCCGCGGCCCCGCGCCGGAAGCACGCGCCTGCTACGAGGAATTGACGGAGGCAAACCCGCGACCTAGCGAGACAGGCAAAGGAGCCGCGACCAATGACCTACGTCGTCACCGACGCCTGCATCAAATGCAAATATATGGATTGCGTCGAGGTCTGCCCGGTCGATTGCTTCTACGAGGGCGAGGTGATGCTGGTCATCAACCCCAACGAGTGCATCGACTGCGGGGTGTGCGAGCCCGAGTGCCCGGCCGAGGCGATCCTGCCCGACACCGAAAGCGGGCTCGAGAAATGGCTCGAGCTCAACACCAGCTTCTCGGCCGAATGGCCGAATATCACGCGCAAGAAAGACAGCCCGGCCGACGCCGACGAGCACAAGGGCGAGGAGGGCAAATACGATAAGTATTTCACGGCGGACCCCGGCGCGGGCGACTAGCACCGTACCTGCGACGCCGGCGGAGGAACTTCCCGGGCGCTCGCCCGCTGTTTCACGGCTGTAACGGATAACGGGGAAAAGACATGCGCCGTGCTCTTTGTATTGCGCTCGCCGCCGGACTGGCCAGCTCGCCCGCGCTCGCCCAGTCCACGCCTGGCGGCACGGCGCTGCCCAGCGCCGAGGACCTGGCCAAGCGCGACACGGTCACGATTGGCCTCGGCGCGGCGGTCATGCCGGACTATGAAGGCTCGAACGACTATCACGTGATCCCGATGGGAGCGATCCGCGGCAAGGTCGGCGGCATCTCCTTCACCAGCCGCGGCACCTATTTCTACGTCGACGTCGTCCCCCATTCGGGCAAGTTCGACTTCAACGCCGGGCCGATCGTCGGCGCGCGCTTCAACAGCCGCCGCCACATCGCCGATCCGGTGGTCAAGCTCCTGCCGAACACCAAGACAGCGATCGAGGCGGGGGGATTCGTCGGGGTCAGCGCGCACGGGCTCACCAACCCCTATGACACGCTCGCGTTCAGGCTCGACGTGCTCCACGACGTGGCCGGAGCGCACAAGTCGACGACGTTCAGCCCCAACGTCGAGTTCTCGACCCCGCTGTCGCGCCGGACCTACGCCAGCCTCAACCTCGGCGCCGAGTTCGTCAGCAACAAATATGCCGATTATTATTACAGCATCGCGCCCGCCGGTTCGCTTGCGAGCGGCCTGCCGGTGTTCAACGCCGGCGGCGGGATGAAGGACTGGAAGGCTGCGCTGCTGCTCAACCAGTCGATCACCGGCGACCTGCTCCACGGATTTTCGGTGTTCGGCTTCGGCCAATATTCGAAGCTGGTCGGCGACTTCAAACGCTCGCCGATCGTGTCGCAGCGCGGCAGCGCCAGCCAATGGCTCGGGGCAGCGGGCGTCGCCTACACCTGGTAGGCGTCAGCGCCGTTTCATCAGCTCTTCGATGATGAGGTCGGCGGCAGCTTCCGCGCTCATCGCCGTCGTGTCGATGCGGATCTCCGGCTGCTCCGGCGCCTCGTAGGGGCTGTCGATCCCGGTGAAATTCTTGAGCTCGCCGGCGCGGGCCTTGGCATAGAGTCCCTTGCTGTCGCGCTTCTCCGCTTCGGCGAGCGGCGTATCGACGAAGACTTCGATGAACTCGCCTTCGGGAAGCATCTTGCGCACCATCTCGCGCTCGGCGCGGAACGGCGAGATGAAGGCGGTCAGGACGATCAGCCCGGCATCGGCCATCAGCCGCGCGACCTCTCCGACCCGGCGGATATTCTCGATCCGGTCGGCCTCGGTGAAGCCGAGGTCGCGGTTGAGCCCGTGGCGGACATTGTCGCCGTCGAGCAGGAAGGTGTGGCGCCCGCGCGCGACGAGCTTCTGTTCGATCAGATTGGCGATGGTCGACTTGCCCGCGCCCGACAGGCCGGTGAACCATAGCACCGCCGGCTTCTGACCCTTCAAGGTCGCATGAGTCTCGCGGCTGACGTCGAGATGCTGGCGGTGGATGTTATGCGCCCGCCTCAGCGCGAAGTGCAGCATCCCGCAGGCAACGGTAGCGTTGCTGAGCTTGTCGATCAGGAT
>JAXDPR010000073.1:0-4072 GCA_034668265.1 Sphingomonadales bacterium | reverse complement strand
GGCGACGCACCTCGGATCCGTCGGAGCCACTGCGCATGTCCGTATGGTCGCAACGGATTCGTAATAGTCCTTGATGGTCTCGATCGCGGAATCGATGAACAGGGAGCGGTCGTAATAGCGCCCCGCTCCGAGGGTGAACACGAGATCGCGGTCACCGCGCACGTCATACGATACGCCGAGCCGCGGCTGGAACGCGCCATAGAAATGCTTACGGTTGCTGCCTGTCGAAATATAATCGTCGGGACTGATCCCGGCAGCCGCCCATCCGGGATAGGCCCTCAAGGCAGCGGCAACGCCTGGCGGCGTGACAAAATTCTCGTTCCGAGCATTGGACTCATAATCCCAGCGCAGCCCGGCGCTGACCTGCCAATGATCATCCGGTCGCCAGTCGTCCTGGGCAAACAGGCCAATCTCGGTGTTCTTCGCGGTTACCGGCCGAACCGCGGCAGTATTGATGGTCGCCGCATAAGGGGTCGATGAGCCGATTCCGGTAAAGCTATTGGCGTCGTAAAAATAAGTGCCGAGCGTGTTGTTGGCTTCGAGGCGCTGCAGCTTCGTGAGATTGACCTTCGCGCCGAACTTGATCGTGTGGTCGCCATGGGTAATCGTCACATTATCCTTGAACAGGTTCTGATACTGGTGATCGTCCTGGACAAAGTTAGTTCCACCCAAAACGATCTGATTATTGCCGATCGACGGAATCGTCCCAGGAAGCCCGCTATAGGTGACCACAGCGGACGAACCACCGACGTTGGGGACCTGTCCGTTGGCAGCGGCGTCACGCGCAATGAACAGCTCGTTGAGCCAATTCGTGCCGCGATGGCTCCACCAGAGTTCGTATCGATCCTCATTGTTGCGATTTCTCTTCGAGGCGTCCGTGGTCGTCTGGTTGCCGTCGATCTGGAGGTTCGATTCATGGCGGACGAAGGCGCTGAGATTGACGGTGTCATCCGGCGTCGCAAACCAGGTCAGCTTGCCGAAATACAACTTCTCGTTGAAGGTCGCCGGAAAGCTGCCGTTATATTGCGTCCTAGCCGATCGAGCATAAGCCTGTGCGGCCGCAGGAAGCGCGTTCACAATCGCGTCCGAGGGATAGACATTGACGTCAGTGGACGCGAACGTCTTGTTCGTACCCTCGAAATCGGCGAAGAATGTCAGCTTGCCGGGAATGATCGGGCCGCCGAGGTTGCCGCCATAATATTTGGTCTGGAAGTCGGGCTTGGCCTTGGCTCCGGTGGGGTTGAGGGCATGTCCGGGCCGGTCGTCGTAGTTTTCGCTGATGAACGACTTGGGCTGCCATTCCCCGAAAATCTCTCCATGGAAGCGGTTGCCGCCGGTCTTCGTGATCGAGGAAATCACCGCCGAGCCGGCCTGCTCGAACTCGGCTTTGAAATTCTGGGTCTGAACGTCGAACTGGTCAACGGCTGACGCGGGGAAAGGATTACCTTGCGAGATATTTTGCCCAACGGTGCCGCCGTGGTTCACCAGGTTCTTGATGCTGATGCCGTCGATGAACGTATTGGTGTTATCCGAGCTGATCGCGCCGGCCTGGACCTGGCGCGCCTGGCCTCCCAAGGTCGGCGATGACACGGTGACGCCCGGCGCCAGCGCCGCGAAGTTCAGGAAGTTGCGATCGCCGTTCGGTAGATTCTCGATCTGGAAGCGCGAGACGTTCGTCGACACTGTCGGGGTTTTGACGTCCCTAGTCCGGGCGCCGACGACAACAATTGCTCCACCCGTCGACGGGGTGGGGCCGACGAGATCGACTGTAACCGCCTGCCCCAGCGGCACGACCACCGTCTGCGAGGCAGAACCCGACTGCACGCGATAGGTGCTCGGAGGCAATCCAACGATAGAGTAATTGCCGCTGGCATCGGCCTTCACGCTATCGCTGTGGCCGGTGTTGGTGTCTGTCGCAGTGACCGTCGAGCCTGCCGCCGCATGACCTACAAGGCTTGAGGTGGTCTGGGCCTGGGCTGGCGTCGCGATGGTTAGCGCCGCTGCGATTGCGATGACGGAAATGCCAGACGCGAACTGGCGCTTTTTGGAAGTCGTGCTCACACGTATCCCCTCATCCACTTCCGGCAATGTAACCGGTTACACTTAAGTCGGCCATTTGGCTCGTTGACTTACGATGAAACGCTTTCACGCCCTGCAAGTCAATCGCGGCGCGGTGAGGATCCCTGCGGGTTTCCCGACAGCTGTGGTTTTCAGGTCACGAAAGTGGAAGGGGCCGCCCTCAGGCGGTCGTCTCTCCGCGCTCGTAGCGCAGCGCGAAGTGCACTGCCGGCTCCGTCGCGCCCGAAGTCGGAGTGCTTGGCGGAAGCTGGCGCACCAACTCGCCATGATCGGTCATTTTCGAAGCGACGTCCTCGATCACCTCGGCGATGTCGCCGAGAAACTCGCCAAGCTCATCGTCGGAGACGAACTCGGTGACCGGGTCGGCATGCATCTCGAACCCCTGCCCCAGCAGTACCTGGACCCAGCTTTCCTCGGCGAACAACTCCTGCGCATTGTGCTTGAAGAACCTGCCTGATGAGCGGAAAAGATCGAACCGTTGGTCGAGGCTGTCCGGCACCTCCATCGTTCGGACATGATCCCAGAACGGATCGCCGGAGCGGCGCGTGACGTTGTAGTGGGCGATGATGAAGTCGCGCACATCCTCATATTCGGTGCGCGCCTGAAGGTTGTATTCGTCGATGTCCGCGCGGGAGAAACCGGTCGAGGGGAACATCGCGAGCAGCCGGTGGATGCCGGTCTGGATCAGGTGGATGCTGGTCGATTCCAGGGGCTCGAGGAATCCCGACGACAAGCCGATCGCGATGACGTTCCTGTCCCACGACTTCAGTCGCCGGCCCGGCGCGAACTTGACCGGGCGCGGATCGGCGAGCGCCTTGCCGTCGAGGTTGGCGAGCAGGCTTTCCGCTACCTCTTCATCGCTGATCAGGTCAGACGAATAAACGTAGCCGTTGCCGATCCGGTGCTGGAGCGGGATGCGCCATTGCCAGCCCGCCTTGCGCGCAGTTGAGCGCGTGTAGGGCGTCAGCGGCTCGACGCTTTCGCACGGCACGGCCTGCGCGCGGTCGCACGGCAGCCAGTGATTCCAGTGCTCGTAGCCGATGCCGAGCGCGTCGCCGATCAGCAGCGCGCGCATTCCGGAGCAATCGATGAACAGGTCCCCGCCCACCTCGCGTCCGTCAGCCAGTTGGACCCGCTCGACGAATCCAGTCTCGGGATGGAGCACGGTGTCCACGATCCGGCCTTCGACGCGCTCGACTCCCCGCGCCTCGCTTTCGCTGCGCAGGAAGCGCGCGAGCAGCGACGCGTCGAAGTGATAGGCATAGTCCAGCCCCGCCAGGGGCGAGTTCGGGTTACGCGGGTCGGGAAAGGCGAATTTGTTCTGGAGGCAGGCGACGCAGTTCAGCGAATAATGGTCAAAGTGCTGGACCCGGTCGGGAGTTCGGGCCTTCGCCGCCAGCCACAGCTGGTGCGGGTGAAGCCACAGCATGTCGCGGCCGATCTTTCCGAAGCCGTGGATGTAGGTCTCGCCGGGGGCGCCCCAGTCGACGAACTCGATGCCGAGCTTGAACGTCGCCTTGCTCTCGCTGATCATCTTCAAGGGGTCGATTCCGGCGAGCGCGAAATAATTCCGGATGTGCGGGATGGTCGCTTCGCCGACGCCGATGATTCCGATCTCGTCGGACTCGATGAGCTTGATCTCGACCTTGCTGAGCCATTGCGACAATACGGCTGCGGTCATCCAGCCGGCCGTCCCGCCGCCGACGATCGTCACCTTTCGAACCGGTTGGTCGGCGCGTGCCAAATTTCCCTCCAGCCGATAGATGGCTGCAACCGTTTACAGCAATCCGCGCCGCGACCAACAAGGGTCGACGAAAACGCGGCTCAAGCTCGCCCGTCGCCGGTCTCGACGGCCGGTTTGCCGGAAGGAACGGACAACCCGTCCGAAAATTAACCTAGTGGCTCGCCGATGTTCATGTTCCCTGCGCCACAGGCAGTCAGAGCTTGCAATCGGGACCGATAATCGAAATTGGCGGCAATCGTGATCTCTTTC
>JAXDPR010000072.1:0-3136 GCA_034668265.1 Sphingomonadales bacterium | reverse complement strand
CCTGGCGCGTCGCCGCGGCTGGGGCCCCGCCGCCGCCGTCCTGACGGCGCTCATCTACATGCTCGGCGGCTCGGCGGCGTCGCGCCTCCAGCATACGGGCATGATCGTCTCCTATGCTTACTTCCCGCTGGCGCTCTGGGCCTTCGACGTTCTGATGGAGCGGCGGGGATTCGGCCGGGCGGTGCTCTTCGGCGTCATCGCCGCGCTGATGGCGATCGGACGCGACCAGGTCGCTTTCCTGTTTTGCGCAGTCCTGGCCGTCCGGCTGATCTTCCTGACCTTGCGCTCGGGCCGTCCGCTGAGCTTTCTGCGTGAGCGGACAGGCATCCTGGCGATCGCTGCCCTAACCGGCGCGGCAATCCTCATCGTGCCGAGCCTGCTTACGATGCAGTTTCTCGGCAGTTCGAACCGTCCCGGCATTCCCTATGGGGTCGCCGCCGCCGGCTCGTTGGCGCCGGTCAATTTCCTCACCATCCTTGCACCGAACGTCTTCGGTTCGCTCAATCATGCCTACGATTATTGGGGCCCGGGGTATGAGACGATGGCGGAGGCCGACTGGACCGACCGTGCCGTCAATTACCTCTTCTTCGGCACGCTGCCGGCGCTGCTCATCCTCTGGCACGGCATGGCTGGCGGGCGGCTTCTCGCCCGCGACATGCGGTTTACCCTGCTCGTGATCTGCGCGGCCGCGCTTTACGCGGTTGGCCGCTATACGCCGATCTTCGGCCTGATCTTCGATGCCATTCCTGGCGTGTCGCTCTATCGCCGGCCGGCGGACGCGACCTTTATCCTCAACGTCGGCTTTGCCTTGGCCAGCGGCTATCTCCTGCATCGCTACGTCGAAAGCGGCCTGCCGCGCCCGTTCTTGCGATTGCCGCCGCCGCTCGCACGGGCGCTGATCGGGGTCGCGATCGTGCTTCCCGCGGCTCTCATCGGGCTTGGTCTCGCGTTTTCCGAGCGCGGTGGGCATGTGTTTGCCTCGCTTCAGGCGATCGCCTGCGCGGTCCTGATCGGCGCGGCCAGCGCGGCGCTTCTGGTTTTCGGCGACATGCGGCGGCGGCGCTTCGCCGCCGCAGCGCTCCTTGTCGCCGCAACTGGCGGCGAGCTTGTCTGGCGCAACGCCGCGTCCTCGCTCAACGCCGAGCCCTCCTCCCGCTATTCGGTCTATGGGCAGATGAACCCGACCGAGAGCGCCGGCCTCGCGGCTTTGCGGGACGACATGGCCAGAACCGGCCGCGGCGATTATCCGCGGGTCGAAATCCTCGGCCTCAACGGCGCCTGGCAGAACGCCTCGATGGTCCTCAAGCTCCAAAACACCCTCGGCTACAATCCGCTGCGTATCTCCGACTACGAGCGCGCTGTAGGGCCGGGCGAGAATGCCGGCGATCCGAATCTGCGGCACTTCCCCGGGACATTCCGCGGTTACAGGTGTCGGCTCGCCAGCCTGCTAGGGCTTGAATACATCGTGCTCGACCGCCCGCTGGTTCGCCTGCCGCGCCAGTTTCCGAAACCGCAGGCGACGCAGATCTACGCGGGCGACCATCTCTACGTGTACCGACTCGGCCGGGTGGCGCCGCGGGCTTATTTTGCTACGCATGTGAAGCCGGTCGACAACGAGGCGGCGATCGAATCGCACGAACTGCCGGATTTCGACCGCACGCACGAGGCGCTCGTCGACCAGGGTACGATGGGTCACCTGACTCCAGACTTGCTCGCGGACAATTCTGCAGTCCCGGCAAGCGGCAAAGTGACCATCGCTTCCTACGGCAACAACAACGTCCGGCTGGACGTTGCGGCCGACCGGGACGGCCTGCTTGTGCTGCACGATCTCTATTATCCTGGCTGGGAAGCCACCGTGGATGGGGTACCCACGCCAGTCGTGAAAGCAAACATCCTGTTCCGCGGCGTCGAAGTGCCGGCCGGCTCGCACGTGGTCGAATTCCGGTTCCGGCCGTTCTCGGCGAGCAATCTCATTGCCGCCGCCGGCGGGCTTCTGCATCGCGGCGAGGACTGAGTTGTTGCGCTTCTGGAAAACCCTTCTGTGCGTTGCACTTATGGCTGCGGGCGGTGCTCACGCGCAGTCGATATTTTCACCGACCACGACTTTGCCGACGCAGGTTCCCGATCCCGTTACCCCGCGCGGGCCCGCCAGCGGCAGCACCAATCGCGCCGAGCCGCCCGCGCCCGCCGAGCCGGGACAGGGCCTCGTTTATCTCACCGCCGTCTTCAGCCCGGGCGACACGCAGCCTGTGCGGAGTGGAATCCGCTGGCGCGTTTTCGAGGAGCGCGCCGAAGGCGACGGCAGCCATAAGCTCGTTGCCCAATCGGGCGAGGCCGCGCCATTCTTTGCCCTGCCCGACGGCGCCTACATCGTGCATGCCGCGTTCGGACTTGCCGGCGTGACGCGGCGCATCGTGGTGAAGGGGCAGACGACGAATGAGCGTGTCGTTCTCAATGCCGGCGGACTCGACATCATCGATATTCTCGGCTCGACGCAGTTGTCGGCGCAGAAACTGCAAATCCAAATCTACGTTCCCGATCGCAACGGCTCCGAGGCAAGGCTCATTTTCGCAAGCGCGAAGCCGAACGAGGTGCTCGGGCTGCCCGAAGGCAATTACCGCATCATCTCGACGCTGCTCGACACGACAGGCATTTCCGGGCAGGCCTCCGCCAGCAACAGCACAAACTCGGTCGTGAGTGCCGACTTGCGCGTGCAGGCCGGCAAGGTCACCGAAGCGACGCTGCGTCACCGCGCCGCGACTATGACATTGAAACTCGTCAGCGCGCCGGGCAGCGAAGCGCTCGCCAACACCACGTTCTCCGTGCTCACGCCGGGCGGCGACATCATCCGCGAACTGATCGGTGCCTTTCCGTCGCTGGTGCTTGCCGAGGGGGAATATATCGCGATTGCGCGGCACGACGGGAAGACCTTTCAGACCACGTTCAAAGTTCAATCGACGCTCGACCGCGACGTTGAAGTGGTTGCCAACTAAGCGCGGACGCTAAACCGCGTATGGCCGAAGACGTGTGGTGGAAGCGCGGCATCATCTGTCAGGTCTACCCGCGTTCCTTTCAGGATACGAATGCCGACGGCATCGGCGATTTAGAGGGCATACGCCGGCGGCTCGACTACCTC
>JAXDPR010000071.1:0-4324 GCA_034668265.1 Sphingomonadales bacterium | reverse complement strand
TGTGCTAAAGGGCGACGTCAAGGACGTGCTGCTGCTGGACGTGACGCCGCTGTCGCTGGGCATCGAGACGTTGGGTGGCGTGTTCACCCGGCTGATCGACCGCAACACGACGATCCCAACGAAGAAGAGCCAGACCTTCTCGACCGCCGAGGACAATCAGAACGCGGTGACGATCCGCGTCTTCCAGGGCGAGCGCGAGATGGCCGCGGACAACAAGATCCTGGGCCAGTTCGACCTCGTCGGAATCCCGCCGGCGCCGCGCGGCGTGCCGCAGATCGAGGTCACGTTCGACATCGACGCTAACGGCATCGTCAACGTGTCGGCCAAGGACAAGGGCACGGGCAAGGAGCAGCAGATCCGCATTCAGGCCTCTGGCGGCCTTGCCGACTCCGACATCGAGAAGATGGTCAAGGAAGCAGAGCAGTTCGCCGACGAGGACAAGAAGCGGCGCGCTGCGGCCGAGGCCAAGAACAATGCCGAAAGCCTCATCCACTCGACCGAGAAGCAGCTCGCCGAGCATGGCGACAAGGTCTCCGCCGAGGTGAAGGGCGAAATCGAGAAAGCGCTCGCCGAAGCGAAGGCCGCGGTCGAGGGTGGCGACACCGACGACATCCAGCAGAAGACAGCCGCGCTCACGCAGGCCGCGATGAAGCTCGGCCAGGCGATGTACGAGCAAAGCCAGGCCGAGGCGCAGCAGACCGGCGGCGAGGCTGGGGCCGCGGGCGAAGCAAGTGCTGAAAAGCCCGGCGAGGAAGAGGTCGTCGATGCGGAATTCTCCGAGGTCGACGAAAGCGAGAACAAGGGCTGATGATCTGGCGCGGCTCCTCCTGGGGGGTCGCGCCACATCCTGTGCGGCGTAGCGGGGAGCATTGATGGTCGAGCACGACTACTACGACCTCCTGGGCGTGGGCCGAAGCGCGGACGACGCCGCCATCAAGGCCGCCTATCGCCGCCTTGCCAAGGAACATCACCCGGACCGTCACAACGGCTGTTCGGACAAGGAAGCGCAGTTCAAGGCCATCAACGAGGCCTATGATATACTCAAGGACCCGCAGAAGCGCGCCGCCTACGACCGCTTCGGCAGGGCCGCCTTCCAGAATGGCGGCAATGGGCACGACCCGTTCGGCGACGCCGGCTTCAACGGCTTTTCCGACATCTTCTCGACCATCTTCGGCGAGTTCATGGACCCGCGCGCGCAACAGAATGCCGCGCGCGGCGCGGACCTTCGCTACGACCTCGAGCTGAGCTTCGAGGAGTCCTTCACCGGTGTCGAGAAGGCGGTAACCGTCCAGGCGATGGCGACCTGCGAAAAGTGCGGTGGGCGTGGCTGCAACGGGCTCGATCGCTGCACCAGCGCCTGCCAGACCTGCGGCGGCATGGGCAAGGTCCGGGCCCAGCAGGGCTTCTTCGTGGTCGAGCGCGGCTGCCCGACCTGTCGCGGCGCCGGTGAGGTGATCACCGACCCGTGCGCCAATTGTCACGGCGAGGGCCGCGCCCACAGCCAGCGCACGATGTCCGTGAAAATCCCGGCCGGTGTCGATGAAGGAACGCGCATCCGTGTCGCCGGCGAGGGCGAGGCGGGCATTCGCGGCGCGGCCAGCGGAGATCTCTATCTGTTCGTCCACATGAAGCGGCACGCCATCTATGCGCGCGAGGGCACCACGCTGATTGCAGAGTGCCCGGTGAGCTTCACGACGGCTGCATTGGGCGGCGCGATCAGCCTTCCCGGGATCGACGGCAAGCCGGTTGAGCTCAAGATCCCGGCCGGCATCCAGTCGGGCGAGCAATTGCGGCACCGGGGCGCTGGCATGAGCGTCCTCAACGGCCGCGGCCGCGGCGACCTCGTCGCGCGCATCCTGGTCGAAACGCCGACGCGGATGAGCGCGAAGCAGAAGAAGCTGCTCGAGGAATTCCGCGGAAGCGAAACGGGCGACGAATGCCCGGCCTCGAAGAATTTCTTCTCCCGCGCCCGCGACTTCCTCGGCGGCTGATCAGCCGCGCTTCAGTTCGTCCATTTCGAGCCGCATCGCGAACATCTGCGCGAACAGTTCGGCCGCGGCGTGAAGCTCGAAGCTCGGGTCGCGCGGGCTGCGGCTCTCGCAGCAGAATTCGCAGCCCAGGCCGTTTGCATTGAACGGGATTCGCAGCATCGCCCTGATTCCTTGCGCATCGAGCTCGCGCCGGTCGCCGCCCTCTGGCGACCGCATCAACGCGGCATGGGCGGACGTGTCCTCGTCCAGGCGCGGAAACAGGCTGACCGCTTCAGCACCCATGTCGGCGACGAGGATTGGTAGGTCAGCAGGTTCCACAGGCCCGCCAAACGCGCCGCGGCTGCTCTCGGCCCGGCGCTCACCGCAGCGCAGCGTCACGCGGTCGTAGCCGGTAAGGGCCCGCATCCGCCGCGAACCGCCGTCGAGCAAGGCCTGCCCGCTGCTGTTGGCCAAGCCGGAAATCAGCCCGCCGACGCTTCCGAAGCATTCGCCGAAGCAGCCTGCCGAGACGACCGCTTCGAGCAGCACGCGACCGCCGACGAGCTGGAAGGCAATGTCGACCAGGTCGGGGTCGTCGGTCAGGCGCACCCCAAAAGCGCGGCCGACACCGGTTGTCCCGCTCAGCCGCGAGAAAAGGTTGCGGAGGTCGTGGAGCGCCTGGGAATGGACGAACTTGCCCAGCGGTTCGTCGATCAGGGTGACGTGCGATTCGCCGAGCAGCTGATGAACGTTCTCCGACGCGCGAAGCACGATCCAATCGAGCGACAGCTCGAGCAGATAGCTGCCCTGCTGGACGCGCACCTCCTGCGTCGAGCGCGGCTCAACCATCTCGCTGGCGATTTCCTCAACTGTATCCATCAGCCCCCCGGCTGCGATCCGTGGGCTAGAATAGCCAATGAATTCCGCAGCGCACTAAAAAATGTTGTGCTTCGAAGGACCTAGTGGCCGAACACGCGGGCGAAGATCGTGTCGACATGTTTCAGATGATAGCCGAGGTCGAACAAAGAGTTGAGCTCGTCAGCTGACAATCGCTGCGAAACGTCGGGATCAGCCTTCAGCAGGTCGAGCAGCGACAGCTCCCCGTCCGACTCCCAAACCTTCATCGCGTTGCGTTGCACGAGCGAATAGGAATCCTCGCGGCTGAGACCGGCCTGGGTGAGCGCCAGAAGCACGCGCTGCGAGTGGACGAGGCCGCCCATGCGGTCGAGGTTCTTCGCCATCCTCTCCGGATAGACGATGAGCTTGTCGACGACGCCCGCCAGCCGCGCGAGCGCGAAGTCGAGCGTGATCGTCGCGTCGGGGCCGATGAAGCGCTCGACCGATGAGTGCGAAATGTCCCGCTCATGCCACAAAGCCACATTCTCGAGCGCGGGCGTCACATAGCCCCGGACCATCCGTGCGAGGCCGGTCAGATTCTCGGTCAGCACCGGATTGCGCTTGTGCGGCATCGCCGAGCTGCCCTTCTGGCCGGGCGAGAAATATTCCTCTGCCTCGAGCACCTCGGTGCGCTGGAGGTGGCGGACCTCGGTCGCCAGCCGCTCGATCGACGATGCGATGACTCCGAGCGTCGCGAAGAACATCGCGTGGCGGTCGCGTGGGATGACCTGCGTGGACACGGGCTCCACCGACAGGCCCAGCTCGGCGGCGACATGCTCCTCGACCTCGGGCGGCACATTGGCGAAGGTGCCAATGGCGCCCGAAATGGCGCAGGTCGCGACGTCGTCGCGCGCGGCGACCAGCCGCTCGCGGTTGCGGGCAAATTCGGCATAGGCTTGGGCGAGCTTCAACCCGAAGGTGGTCGGTTCGGCATGGATGCCGTGGGAGCGGCCGACCACTGGCGTCGTCTTGTACTCGAAGGCACGGCGTCTGAGTGCGGCGCGCACGAGTTGCACATTGAGGCAGGTGTCGAGCACGTCCGACGAGGTCATGCCCTGGTGGACGAAGCGCGCCTGCGGCCCGACGATCTCGGCGAGATGGGTCAGGAAGGCGATGACGTCATGCTTGACCTCGCGCTCGATCTCGTCGATCCGCGCCACGTCGAACTTGGCGTTCCGGCCCATCTCCCACACCTTGGCGGCGGCCTCCCTCGGCACCACACCCAAAGCCGCCAGCGCGTCGGTGGCATGGGCCTCGATCTCGAACCAGATGCGGAATTTGGTCTCAGGCGACCAGATCGCAACCACGGCATCGCGGGCATAGCGGGGGATCATGAAAACACCGGCAAGGATTGTCAGGTGCTTCTAGCGCGTCGGACAGTCGCGCGAAAGAGCCGTTATTCTAAAGCAATCCCAGTGACTTGAAGGAGACATGGCCGCTGCGGCCGATCACCAGAT
>JAXDPR010000070.1:0-4366 GCA_034668265.1 Sphingomonadales bacterium | reverse complement strand
ATCGAATATATGCTGCCGATCGAGAACAAGACCGTTCACGCCCAGCTCCTCGACCAGGTGATGGTCGCCAACCTCATCGACAATGAGCAGAGCTGGCGCCTCAACCCTGACGGAACGTCGACGCGGCTTCAGGCCAGGGAAGGCCAGGCGTTCAACCTGCACGCCTATTTCATGTCCAACCCGAGCCTGTCGGGACGCGGCCAGGCGCTCAAGAAAGGCCGCAAGGTGCCCAAGCTTCGCTTTAACCGGGGGCGTTGAAGCTGAACGCCGCCGAGCCTGTCGCAATTATCGACATCGGGTCCAACTCGGTCCGGCTGGTCGTCTATGCCGGGCCGCCGCGCGTCCCGACCCCGATCTTCAACGAAAAGGTGCTGGCCGGCCTTGGCGCCGGCCTCGACCGCTCCGGCCGGCTGTCCGAAGACTCGCGCCACAAGGCGCTCGCCGCACTGGAGCGGTTCAAGCTGCTGCTCGGCCACATGAAAGTCCAACGCACCCATGTGGTTGCGACGGCCGCCATTCGCGACGCGGAGGACGGGGCGGAATTTGTGCGCGAAATCGAGCGCATCGGCCTTCCCTGCGAGGTCCTCAGCGCCGAGGAGGAAGCGCGGCTCGCCGGTGAGGGCGTGCTGTCGGGCATTCCTGAAGCGGACGGGATTGTCGGCGACCTTGGGGGCGGCAGCCTCGAACTGGTCGATGTTGGTGCCGGCGCCGCGCAGCGAGGCATTTCAATGCCTCTCGGCGTCCTCCGGCTCCAGGCGGACGCAGCGGGCGAGCGGGAGGCTCGCAAGGCGCTCAAGGCGGCGCTCAAGAAATCTGTGCTGAAGGAAAATGGGCCCGGCCGAGCCTTCTACATGGTCGGGGGATCGTGGCGCGCACTGGCCCGGATCGACATGTTCGCCACCGATTTCCCGTTGCCGATCACTCATCAGTACCGAATGAAGCCGCAGCGCGCGAGGGAACTGGCAAAGATGCTCCGGGTGCCCGACCCGCGTCTGGCGGGGGCGGCCGCGGCGCCTCGCCTCGCGACGTCGCCGGTCGCGGCAATGCTGCTCGAGCTGCTCGTCGAAGAACTTGAGCCCTCGCAGCTGGTGGTCTCGACCTATGGCATCCGCGAGGGCCTGCTCTACTCCAATCTCAAGCCGAGCCTGCGGCGCGTCGACCCACTCATCGAGGAAGCCCGTGATGCGGGCGGCGGCGAGCACCGTTTCGGCCAGCATGGCGACCTGCTCGACGAGTGGATATCGCCATTGTTCGACGATCCGCCGGCAATGCGCCGGCTGCGCCTTGCGGCCTGTTTGCTCGCGGATGTCGCGTGGCAGGCCAACCCGGGGTTCCGCGCCGACCGCGGCATTGAAATGGCCCTCCATGGCAATTGGGTCGCGGTGAACCCTTCCGGTCGGGTGATCATGGCGCAGGCGCTGTCGGCCAATTTCGGGCGCGACCGCCTGCCGGACCAGCGGCTGACCCAGCTGTGCAAGGAAGAGCAGCTGAAGCGAGCGCATGTGTGGGGGGTGGCGATGCGCCTCGGCCAAAGGCTCTCCGGCGGAGTCGGCTCGGTGCTCAAGCGGACCAGCCTTGCGCCGCGCGACGGCGCGATCGAGCTCAGCGTCCGCCGCGGCGAGGAATCGCTGGTCGGCGACCAGGTCGAGCGGCGACTCCTCCGCCTCGCCGAGGCGCTTGGCTGCAGGCCGGTCATCGCCTCGATCTAGCGGTGTGGCGTTCCGCTTGAGGCGCGGCTACAGCCGTTGCCATGGCGGAACTATCGTCGGTCGAGCGCGCGGTCGTCGAACGCGCGGGCGCGGAGCATATGCTCGATCAGGTGCTGGCGTGGACCGCGATCAACAGCGGCTCGCGCAACCTTGCGGGCCTCGAGCGCATGGCCGACGGTCTGGTCGACGCCTTCGCGGGGCTGCCCGGGATCCTTCGGCTGGAAAATCCCGCGCCGGTCGAAGCGGTCGATGCAGCTGGGCGAAGCGCAAGGATCGAGCACGGACGCCATCTCCACTTGACGGTGCGACCGACTGCACCGATCCAGCTTCTTCTGACCGGCCACATGGACACGGTCTATGCCGCCGATCATCCGTTCCAGGAGAGCCGCTGGATCGAGGACGGCGTACTGAACGGCCCTGGCACCGCCGACATGAAGGGCGGGCTGGCGGTAATGCTGGCCGCGCTGAAAGCCGTCGAAGCGAGCCCCGTTGCCGACCGCCTGGGCTATGAGGTGGTAGTCAACAGCGACGAGGAAGTCGGCTCGCCCGCGTCGGCGGCGCTCCTGGCGCGCTCAGCCCAGGGCAAGCGCGCGGCACTTACCTATGAGCCCGCGGCCTTGCCCGACGGAACGCTTGCCGGGGCTCGCCCAGGGAGCGGCAATTTCGCTTTCGTCGTGCGTGGCCGCTCGGCCCATGCCGGTCGAAATCCCGAGGACGGACGGAACGCCCTGCTTGCCGCAGCCGAACTCGCGCTTCGGCTCGACGCGCTAAAACGCGACGGCCTCTCCGTGAATCCGTCGCGGATCGAAGGCGGCGGCCCGAGCAATGTCGTCCCCGACCTCGCGATCCTGCGCGTGAACCTTCGCCCGCGCACGCCTGAAATCGAGGCCGAAGCGAAGCGGGAAGTCGCCAATACGCTCGCCGCCGTGGCCGCCGAGCGCGACGTGCAAATCGAATCCAGCGGCGGTTTCGGCCGTCCGCCCAAGCCCCTGACGGGAGCGGCCGAAAAGCTGTTCAATCTCGTCCGCCAGGCCGGTGCCGACCTCGGCCAGACAATCGCCTGGCAGCCATCGGGGGGCGTGTGCGACGGCAACAATATCGCCGCCTGCGGCGTGCCCGTGGTCGACACGATGGGCGTGCGCGGCGGCAAGATTCACAGCCCCGAGGAATATCTGATCGTCGCCAGCCTGCCCGAGCGCGCCGCGTTGAGTGCACTCACCATCCTTCGCCTGGCGGAGGGCGCATGAGCTTTCGCGTTCGTCCGGCCACCGGCGAGGATTTTCGCGCGATCTATCAGATGGCGAAGCTGACCGGCGGCGGCTTCACCAACCTGCCCGCCGACCGCGGTACCTTGATCGCCAAGCTCGACCGGTCGGACAAGAGCTTCGCACGCAAGGAGGATTGCCAGGCAGCCGACCTCTACGTCTTCGTGCTCGAAGATCCGAAGCGGGAGAAAATCCGCGGCACCTGCCAGGTGTTCGGACAGATTGGAGTGGTCCAGCCGTTCTACTCCTATCATCTCGGCACGCTGACGCAGACCAGCCCGGAGCTGGGCAAGACCTTCCGCAACCAGATGCTGACCCTGACCACGGACCTTGAAGGCTCGTCCGAGGTAGGCGGGCTGTTCCTCCATCCCGAGATGCGGGCGAGCGGCCTCGGCGCGCTGCTGGCTCGAAGCCGCTATCTGTTCATGAAGCTGCACCGCGCCCGCTTCGGCGACAGGACGCTGGCCGAGCTTCGCGGAGTGATGGACGAGGCCGGCAACGCGCCCTTCTGGGACGGGCTTGCAGGTCGTTTCTTCGGGATGACATTCCCGGAGGCCGATGAGTTCAACGCGGTCCACGGCACGCGCTTCATCGCCGACCTGATGCCCAAGACGCCGATCTACGTCGATCTTCTGGCGGACAGCGCCAAGGCGGTCATGGGACAGCCGCATCCGAGCGGCCGCGCCGCCTTGCGGATGCTGGAAACCGAAGGGTTCACATTCGATCGCTATATCGACATTTTCGATGGCGGGCCGACCGTCACCGCGCCGACCGACCAGATCCGAACCATCCGCGAGGCCCGCACCGAGACCATCGTCGAGATCGGCGAAGCCGGGCCAGGGCAAATGCTGGTCGCCGCGGGCAACCTGACGGATTTCCGCGCCGCCTGCGCGTCGGTCAAGAAGCTGTCGAAGAAGGGCATCTGCATTGACCGGGAGGCGGCCGAGCTGCTCGAGGTCGAAGTTGGGGACAAAGTGGTGATGGTCCCCAAGTGAGCCTGCGCGAGATCAATTTCGACGGGATCGTCGGTCCCAGCCACAATTATGCCGGCTTAAGCCTCGGCAATCTCGCCTCGACGCGGAACGCCGGAACGGTTTCGAGGCCGCGGGCCGCGGCGCTGGAAGGCCTCGACAAGATGCGGGTGAACCTGGACCTCGGGCTCGCCCAAGGGATTTTTCTGCCCCACCCGCGGCCGGACCGCGCCTGGCTCGCCGAGCTTGGGACCACGATCGAAGATGCCGACCCGGGGCTTGCCGCCAACGCGATGTCCGCATCGGCGATGTGGGCGGCCAATGCCGCCACGGTGTCCCCCGCTCCTGATGCCGCCGACGGCAAGTGCCATCTGACCGTCGCCAACTTGCGGACGATGCCGCACCGAAGCCACGAATGGCC
>JAXDPR010000069.1:0-3565 GCA_034668265.1 Sphingomonadales bacterium | reverse complement strand
CCTCGATGAACCGCTGCATCCAGTGCACGCGCTGCGTCCGCTTCTCGTCGGAAGTGGCGGGCGTGCCGGAAATCGGCATGCTCTATCGCGGCGAGGACAGCCAGATCACGTCCTATCTCGAGCACGCGATCTCGGGCGAGCTATCGGGCAACCTCGCCGACGTCTGCCCCGTTGGAGCGCTGCTTCAGAAGCCGCAGATCTTCGAAAGCCGCCCCTGGGAGCTGCGCAAGATTGCCGGCATCGACGTCATGGACGCGGTTGGCTCCAACATTCGCCTCGACGTCCGCCAGCGGCAGGTGATGCGCATCCTGCCGCGCATCAACGAGGACGTGAACGAGGAGTGGATCAGCGACAAGACGCGCCACCACGTCGACGCGCTGGTCCGCAATCGCCTCGACCGGCCGTGGGTGCGCGAGAAGGGCAAGCTGCGCGAGGCGAGCTGGTCCGAAGCGCTCGAGCTCTTTGCCGGCAAGCTGAAGACGGCGGGCCCGAAGGTTGCGGCGATCGCCGGCGACCTGCTCGACGCCGAGACCATGTACGCAGCGAAGAAGCTGCTCGAGGGGCAGGGGTCGACCCTGCTTGAGGGGCGGCAGACCGGTCTTGCCTACGACACCAGCTCAATGAGCGCGGTCGCGTTCAACTCGACCATCGCGGGCATCGAGACTGCCGACGTCGTGCTGCTGGTCGGCTCGAACATCCGCTGGGAAGCACCGCTGATCGCGACCCGTGTCCGCAAAATCGCGCGCAAGGGCGGCAAGGTCTTTGCGATTGGGCCCGAGATCGACCTCGGCATGAAGGTCGATTGGCTCGGCGACGATGTGAAGCTGCTCGGCAAGCTGCCCAAGGCGGTGAAGGACGCATTCGCCAATGCCGAGCGCCCCGCGGTCATCGTCGGCGGCGGCGCTCTAGCCGCCGGGGCGCAGGGCGCGAGCCTCGCGCTGGCCGACACGCTCGGCCTGATCAAGGACGGCTGGAACGGCTACAACGTCCTGCACTTCTCCGCCTCGCGCATGGCGGGGCTGATGCTCGGCTACGCGCAGCCGGGCGGCATCGCCGACATCGAGACCGCGAAGCCCGAACTTGTCTTACTTCTCGGGGCCGATGAGGTCGCGGCCGACCGGTTCAAGGGCGCCTACAAGGTCTATATCGGCCACCACGGCGACAATGGCGCGCGCCAGGCCGACTTGGTGCTTCCGGGCGCGGCCTATGCCGAGAAGCACGGCACCTACGTGAATACCGAGGGAAGAGTGCAACGCGGCGAGAAGGCCGCGTTCCCGCCGGGCGAAGCGCGCGAGGACTGGTCGATCCTGCGCGCGGTGTCGCAACTCGCGGGAAAGGCGCTGCCGTTCGACAGCTTCGGCCAGCTCCGTGCCCGGATGATCAAGGAATATCCCCAGCTCGGCCGCGACGGTCTCATCGATTTGCCGTGGGCGCCGCCGAAGCTCTCCGCCAAGGCTGAGGGACCGATCCGCTACCCGATCGCCGACTTCTTCCTGACCAACGCGATTTGCCGCAACAGCCCGACGATGCAGCGCTGCTCGGAAGAGCTAGTGCGCGGCGTCCACTTCCAGGAGGCCGCGGAGTGACCGCGCTCTTCGAGCACTGGGGCGCCAGCTACGAATGGGCGTGGTTCTGGTCGATGCTGATCGGAATCCTCGTCATCGCGCTGCCGCTGATGCTCGCGGTGGCGATGGCCATCTATGCCGAGCGCAAGATCTGGGCCGCGATCGCGCTCCGCCGCGGGCCCAACGTGGTCGGGCCGTGGGGTCTGCTGCAGAGTTTCGCCGACGGGCTCAAGGTCTTCCTCAAGGAGACCATCATTCCGACCAGCGCGAACCAGGGGCTGTTCCTGATCGCTCCGATCGTCACCTTCACCGTCGCGCTGATCGTCTGGGCGGTGGTGCCGTTCGCGCCCGGAGTGGTGCTCGCCGACGTCAACGTCGGCCTGCTTTACATCCTCGCTGCGAGCTCGCTCGGCGTCTACGGCGTGATCGTCGCCGGCTGGGCGTCCAACTCCAAATATCCGTTCTTCTCGGCGCTCCGAGCGGCCGCCCAGATGGTGAGCTACGAAGTCTCGATCGGCTTCGTGCTGATCACCGTCGTGCTCTACGCCAATACCTTCAACCTGAGCGGCATCGTGCTCGCGCAGAGGGGCTTCGGCCTCGGCATCGTCAACGCCTTCGCGTTCAACCTTTTGCTGTTCCCGATGTGGGTGGTGTTCTTCATCAGCTCGATGGCCGAGACCTTCCGCACCCCGTTCGACCTGGTCGAGGCGGAGAGCGAGCTCGTAGCCGGGCACCAGACCGAATATTCGTCGATGAGCTTCGCGCTCTTCTGGCTCGGCGAATATGCCAACGTGCTGCTGATGTGCGCGTTGAACGCAATCTTCTTCTGGGGCGGGTGGCTGCCGCCGGTGGAGTGGGCGCCGCTCTATTATATCCCCGGCATCATCTGGCTGTTCGCCAAGATGCTGTTCTTCTTCTTCTGCTTCGGTTGGGTGAAAGCGACGGTGCCGCGCTATCGCTACGACCAGCTGATGCGCCTCGGCTGGAAGATCTTCCTTCCGCTTAGCCTCATCTTCGTCGTTCTCGTCAGCGGATGGCTGATGCTGACCCGTTACGGAGGGCCTGCGACATGATCGGGCGCACCATCAAGGCCTTCACTCTGTGGGAATTCCTCCGCGCCCATGCGCTGACTCTCAAATATTTCTTCAAGCCCAAGGCGACGCTCAACTATCCGTACGAGAAGACGCCGCAGAGCCCGCGCTTCCGCGGCGAACATGCGCTGCGCCGCTACCCAAACGGCGAAGAGCGCTGCATCGCATGCAAATTGTGCGAGGCGATCTGCCCCGCGCTCGCCATCACCATCGAGGCCGAGCCGCGCGAGGACGGCAGCCGCCGCACCACCCGCTACGACATCGACATGGTCAAATGCATTTATTGCGGGCTGTGCGCCGAAGCCTGCCCGGTCGATGCGATCGTCGAGGGGCCCAACCTCGAATTCGCGACCGAAACGCGCGAGGAATTGCTCTACGACAAGGCCAAATTGCTCGCCAACGGGGACAAGTGGGAACAGGCGATCGCCGCCAACCTTGCCGCCGATGCACCGTATCGGTAGGCGGCGCGCAGCTTCGTGAAACAGGGCCTCCGATCCATGCAGTCAGCCGTCATGCTGAACTCGTTTCAGCATCCATTGTGGAGGCGTGCGGTGGGCATGGCGGAATGGACCCTGAAACAAGTTCAGGGTGACGGTTTGCGCCGATGATCGCCATCATCGCCTTCTATTTGTTCGCGACGCTCACCATCGCCAGTGCGCTGGCGGTGATCTTCGCGCGCAACCCGGTGCACAGCGTGCTGTGGCTGATCCTCGCGTTCTTCAACGGCGCGGGGCTGATGCTGCTGCTCGGCGCCGAGTTCATCGCGATGCTGCTGGTGATCGTCTACGTCGGGGCGGTCGCGGTGCTGTTCCTGTTCGTGGTGATGATGCTCAACATCGACTTCGCGACGCTGCGCACCGGGTTCACCAAGAACCTCCCGTTCGGGCTGCTGATCGCGCTGGTGCTGCT
>JAXDPR010000068.1:0-2635 GCA_034668265.1 Sphingomonadales bacterium | reverse complement strand
GAGAGCGAGCCCGAGCAATGGACCGCGCCGGTCGAGCCGTCCTCGTTCTCCATGACCGGATTGTCCATGCGCACCACCGCATAGTTCGACAGCCGGTCGAAGGCAGCCTGGTCACTCCCGCGCAGTTGCGCCGCGCGCCGGAACAGCTCGCGCTTGATTAGGTCGTAGGTCGCCTTGCTCGCGCAGAGCTTCTCGGGACTCGGCGCACTGCCCTCCGCGACGCTGACGTTGGTCAGCTTGTCCTGGTCGGAATTTCCGCGGGTGGCGAAATAAGCGATCACCAGGATCAGCAGGACCAGGCCGGCGATGAGCCCGATCGTCGTCCAATTGAGCCTGCGCATGGGCTCTTGAACGCCGTCGTCCCGGTCCGGCTCCACTATTCGAGCCGCCCTTCGTGGAGGCGCACGACGCGGTCCATGCGGGCAGCGAGCCGCTCGTTGTGAGTTGCCACCAGCGCCGCGCAGCCTTCGCCCCGAACGAGGCCCACAAACTCGGCGAAGACGATGTCGGCGGTATGCTCGTCGAGATTGCCGGTCGGCTCGTCGGCGAGGATCAGCGGCGGCTTGTTGGCCAGCGCCCGGGCGACGGCCACGCGCTGCTGCTCACCGCCCGATAGCTTTGAGGGGCGATGGTCGAGCCGCTCCGACAGGCCGAGCGCACCGAGCAATTGTCGCGCCCGTTCCTGCGCGGCTTCCGGCTGAGTGCCCTTCACCAGCTGCGGCAAAACGACATTCTCCACCGCGTTGAACTCGGGCAGCAGGTGGTGAAACTGGTAGACGAAGCCGAGCAGCTCGCGCCGCAGCCGGGTGCGGCCCTCGTCGTCGAGCCGCGCGGCTTCCTCGCCGCCGAGGCGGATCGAGCCTTCGAAGCCGCCCTCAAGCAGTCCGACAGCCTGGAGCAACGTCGATTTGCCGGATCCCGACGGGCCCAGCAGCGCGACGATCTCACCGGGTGCGACGGTGAGGTTCACGCCGCGCAGCACCTCGATCGTCGCATCGCCCTGGACGAAGCTGCGCTTGAGGTCCCCGGTGACGAGGATCGGGTCACTCATAACGGAGCACCTGGACTGGGTCGGTGCTTGCCGCCTTGTAGGCGGGATAGAGCGTCGCGAGGAACGACAGAACCAGGGCAGTGACGATAATCGCGGTGATTTCGACCGGGTTGGGCTTGGCCGGAAGGTCGGTGAGGAAGCGCACCGACGGGTCCCAGAGGTTCTGGCCGGTCACCTTCTGGATTGCGTCGACCACGCCTTGCCGGAAGTAGAGGAACACTGCGCCGAGGATGATCCCGAGGATGATCCCGAGCGAGCCGATCGTCACTCCGACGGTCATGAACACCTTCATCATCCCGCGCCGGCTCGCCCCCATGGTCCTGAGGATTGCGATGTCGCGGGTCTTGGCCCGGACCAGCATGATGAGGGACGACAGGATATTGAACACGGCGACTAGGACGATCAGCGACAGCACGACGAACATCGCCACGCGTTCGACCTCCAGCGCCTGGAACAGCGCCGAGTTCATCTGCCGCCAATCGACCACGATCCCACGCCCCTGGACGAAGCGGCGGATGGGGGCGACGATGTCCTGGACTCGGTCGGGGTTGGTGGTCTGGATTTCGACCATCCCGACCTGGTCGCCCATCAGCAGCAGTTCCTGGGCGTCCTGCATCGGCAAGAGCACGAACGCCTTGTCGTAGTCATAGACGCCGATTTCGAACACCGCGCCGATCGTATAGGTAACCTCGCGCGGGACCGTGCCCATCACCGTCGAGCGCCCTTCGGGGTTCCACAAGGTGATCTGGCTGCCCGGGTAGGCACCGAGGGTCTCGGCAAGGCGCGAGCCGATGGCGACCTTGCCGCTTCCCGGAGTTACCGATTTCATGTCTCCGGCAACGACGCCGCCCATGATCGTCTTGTTGCTGCGGATGTCCTCGATCCGCATCCCGCGGACCAGCACGCCCTCGAACCGGCCGTTGGCTGTGGCCATGAGCGGCGTTTCAATCAGCGGAACGGCGGAGGTGACCCCCGGAGTCTTCCTGGCCTGGTCGGCGATCTGCTCCCAGCCGCCAAGGCGGCCGTCATAGCCCTGGACCACGGCATGGCCGTTAAGGCCGACGATCTTGTCGAACAGCTCGGCGCGGAAACCGTTCATGACGCTCATAACGATGATGAGCGCAGCGACTCCCAGGGCCACGGCGATGAGGCTGATGCTTGCGACCAGGAAGATGAAGCCCTCGCCCTGGCCGGGCAGCAAATAGCGCCGGGCGAGCATCCGCTCCGCGCGGTTGAGGATCATGATGTCAGTCTCGCGAGGGCACTTTCGATGCTGAGCTCCTGGCGCTCGCCGGTTGAACGGCGCTTTAACTCGACCGTGCCGGCGGCAACCCCGCGCGGACCGACGATCAGCTGCCAGGGCAGGCCGATGAGGTCCATGGAGCCGAGCTTGACCCCGCCGCGCTCATCGCGGTCGTCATAGAGCGCCTCCACGCCGGCGGCGGTGAGCAGCTCGTATAGCGCATCGGCCGCGGACACGGTCGGCCCGTCGTCGGCGCGCATGGTGACAAGGCCGACTCGCCACGGCGCCACCGCCTCGGGCCAGACGATCCCAGCCTCGTCGTGGCTGGCCTCGATGATCGC
>JAXDPR010000067.1:0-9170 GCA_034668265.1 Sphingomonadales bacterium | reverse complement strand
ATCAACATCGTCATGGAGCCGTTCCGCGCATTGATGGGCGATCTCGCGCCCGCGGACGCGCGCGACGAGGGCTTCGCAATGCAAGTTTTGTTCATCGGCGCCGGCGCGGTCTTCGCCTCGGTCCTGCCGTGGATATTCGTCCATTGGCTGGGAATCGCTCCGGCGGGCGCTCCGGGACAAATGGCGCCCGCGGTCCGCGCAAGTTTTCTGACCGGCGCCGCCGGCCTGCTTCTCACCGTGATGTGGACCGTGCTGACCACCCGGGAACGTCCGCCCTCCCCGGTCGGCCAATCGCGGGCCGAAGCGATGACGACGCTCGATCGAGGCCGGCGCTCCCAGCTTCTCAAGCGAGGAGCAGCCTGGACCATGCTCGGGATCGCGATCGCGGTTGCCAACGGCGTTTGGACACAACGGCGCGAAGGCTATCTCCTCGCCGCGATCGTCGCGCTGTTCGGGGCCCTTCACTGGCTCGCCGGCCGCTCGTTCGCCAATGCTCGCAACCCACTCGTCGCGATCGCGACGGAAGTGATCGGAATGCCGCGGGCGATGCGGCGGCTGGCGCTGGTGCAATTCTTCACCTGGTTCGCGCTGTTCGCCTTGTGGGTCTACGCCGTCCCGGCCGTTGCGCAGCGCTATTACGGCGACCCGGCGCCGGGCAGCATCGCCTATGAAAGTGCGGCCAATTGGGTCGGGGTCCTGTTTGCCGTCTACAATGGAGTCGCGGCGTTCGCGGCTCTCGCGCTTCCCAGCATCACAGCACACATGGGGCGGCGAAAGACGCACGCCCTTTTTCTCGCGGTCGCCGCCGTCGGTCTGACCGGGCTGGTCACCGCCCCAACCACCGGCTGGCTGTGGCTGGCGGTGGTCGCGATAGGGTTCGGCTGGGCGTCGATCCTGGCAATCCCCTACGCGATTGTCGCGACTGCCGTGCCGCCCGAGCGGATGGGCGTTTACATGGGGATTCATAATGTCTTCCTGGTGCTGCCCCAGCTCGCTGCGGCGGCGATCCTTGGGCCGCTCGTGCGCGTCGCCCTGCATGGCAATGTGGCCGGCGCGATCATTGTCGCAGGCGGAGCCATGCTCGCCGGATCGGCAGCCGCGCTGACCATCCCCACGATCGACTGAACCCACCCCAATCTCCCGTCCGCCAAGACCGAGGCGGTTGCCGCCGTTATGGCAGGCTATGCAAGATTTGCATAGCTTGCATAGAGGGGCGACAGGTCGGAAACGCAATAACAGGCTTGCAAAATTGCACAAATTTGCGCAAAACCGAGTCGCCGGCTCCAATTGCGACGTCGGCGGACTAGGGGGAGAGAGTCTGATGAGTGGGACGCGATCGCGCGCCGCGAGCTGCGCATTTTTTCGCGCCGGGGTTTCGGCCATTGCATTGTGTGGAGCGAGCGCCGCGGTGAGCGCCGCAGTGGCAGCACCGGATACTGCTGCGGACCAGCAGCCGGCAGCGTCGCCAACGACATCGCAGGCGTCGGCCGATGCGTCGTCCGGCAAGAAGGATGAAATCGTCATCGTCGGCGTGCGGCGAGCGCTGGAGACTGCTCAGGCGCGCAAGAAGAACGCCACGACCGTGGTTGATTCGGTCACCGCCACCGATATCGGTGCTTTCCCCGACCAGTCAGCCGCCGGTGCGATCCAGCGTATACCGGGCGTCTCCGTCAATCGGCTGCAATCGGCCGACGATTCGACCCACCCTTCGGGCGAGCCAACGCAGGTGCTTATCCGCGGATTGCCGTTCGTCAGGACCGAATTCAACGGCCGCGACAGCTTCTCGGCCGATTCCGCGCGCGGGCTTCAGTTCAACGACGTTTCGCCCGAGCTTCTTGCCGGGATCGACGCCTACAAGAACGCAACCGCCGAATTGATCGAGGGCGGTCTAGCCGGCACCGTCAACCTCCGCACCCGGCTGCCGTTCGATCAGAAGGGCCTGGTCATCGCAGGCAATGCGAAAATCAACTATGGAAGCCGCTCGAAAGAGTGGACGCCCGAATTCTCCGCTCTGATCAGCGACACTTGGGATACCGAAGCCGGTCGCTTTGGACTGCTCGCTGACTTTGCCTGGAGCCATGTCGTCACGCGCACCGAAAGCGTGATCATGGACAAGATCGACAGTTATTGCGATGCAGGCGCCTCTAGTGGCAATGTCAATGGCGTCCCGCAGGCGATTGTCGGCAGCGGTGGCACGATTTCATGCACGCATAACGTTTTCGGCGGCTCGGGCTGGGCCTTTGCGCCCGATGGCATCCGCTATTCGCAGGTCGACTATGACCGGCATCGGCACGGTCTGGCGCTCGCGGGCCAGTACGAAAACACTGCCGGAAACGTCCGCGCGACGGTGCAGTACCTCGATTCCGAATATCACAACGCGTGGATCGAGCATGCCAGCCATGCGATTCTCGACGGCAGCTATTTTGGAACGCCGTCATTCAATCCGCGCGGAGGATCGGTCTTTGCGGGCTCAAGTGGGCTGACCTTTGACTCTAATGGCATGTTGACCGGCGGCCTGCTGACGCAAGGCCACGGTAGCTGGGCTGGCAGCGGTGACCCTTTTGGTAGCACACAGGCCGCCACGAACACCGGCTCGGCAGTGCCGGGCGTGCCGTTCGTCAACTTTTGCGGAGTGTCGTCCCCGTGCGCCACGTTCCGCGACGGGCTCTACTTCCAAAATGAATCCCGCGACTTCGACCATCGCGAAGGGACCAAGGATCTTTCGGCCAACATCCAGTGGGACGTGACGCCTCGGGTTCACCTCAACCTGGATGCCCAACACATCAGCGCCTCCACGTTCAACAACGACATCCTGGTCGCGACGGGGTCGATGGCGAACTACCAATATTCGACCAATTCCGACGGAACTCCTCAGGTCACTTTGCTGCCGGGCAGCAACGTCAATTACGCGGCCGGCGGTCTCGCCAACCCGCACAATTACTGGATCCCGTTCATCCAGGGGCACGTCGAGGACAATGACGCGCACGAGAACGCTTTCCGCGGCGACCTCAAATATGATTTCGGCCAGGGCAGCTGGCTCGACTCGCTGAAAGTCGGAGTCCGCTACGCCGACCGCCACCAGACGGTGCGCTATTCGACCTTCAACTGGACGCCGATCGCCGCAAGCTGGAATTGCAACGGCGCCGGTTTCAACGCCGACAACACGGCGCCCAACCCTGCGGCCGCGTGCAATTCCAACTTCAAGGGCTACGGCGCCGGAATCTTCGGCCCCTATAATTTCGGCGGTCTCTACGACGGCAGCGTATATCCAAATGGCTCGCTCGCATTCGTCAACAATAACGTGTTGACCGATTACAGCCGGCTGATGGCCGGACTGTCGGGCGCGGCGACGAACTCGCCGCTCGTGCCCTATGTGCCGATCTGCGACCGCGCAGGAACTATCGGCTGCTTTCTTCCATCCGAAATCATGAAGCTGCGTGAGCGAACCGAAGCGGGCTATGCCATGCTCGACTTCGGCGGCGACGACACAACGATCCTCAATGGGATTACCGTGGTCGGCAATGTCGGCCTGCGAGCCGTGCGAACGACCGAGTTCGGTAACGGCAGCGTCGGCTTCCCTGACGCGACCGCCGCGTTCAACGGATTGGCTGTCTGTGGAACTCCCATCGTCGCTCCGAACGTCGTCAATCCGAGTTGCTATCTGACCGCTGCGATTCGCGCCTTTGCAAGCGGCGGCGGCACTCCGAACAGCTATCAGAAGTCGTTCACCGACTGGTTGCCAAGCTTCAACGTCCGCTTTGGCCTCGACAACAAGGACTTCGTTCGTTTTGCCTACTCGAGGTCAATTTCGCGGCCCGACATCGGCCTGCTGCGCAACTTCGTCCAGATCAACGCCCCGGTCATCAACACCGGCCCGGACTCGCCCTACGTCGTCTATAACTCGCCAACCGCGGCCCACACGGCGGCCAACGTCGTCGGCTATAATTTCGTATTCCAGGCCAACGCTGGCAATGCAGGACTGAAACCCGTCAAGGCGGACCAGTTCGATGTGTCGTACGAACGCTACATGGGGCCCGGTTCGTCGTTCACGGTCGACGCTTTTTACAAGCGCCTGACCGACCTCGTCGCCTACGGCCAGTTCCTGCGGAGCTTCACCAACAATGGCTCGACCCAGAATGTCCAGGTCAACGGGCCCATCAACGCTTCGGGCACGGGCAAGCTTTATGGCTTCGAGGCCAATTACCAAACCTTCTTCACCTTCCTTCCGGGGGCGCTCAGCGGTCTCGGAATGCAGCTCAACTACACCTACGTACACCAGTCGGGGATCAACAATTCAAACGTGATTAATGCGACTTCCGGCGGCGATGTCGGTGCGTTCGGCATCGGCCAACCAGCGCTCGGCGGCTCCGGGAACGTCATTGATTCGCACATGCTCGCCGGAATCTCGAAGCATACGGTCAATGCGGTAGGCCTCTATGAAAGAGGACCGCTTGCCGTGCGCATCGCTTACAACTGGCGCTCGCGCTACCTGACGCAGAATCTAGACTGCTGCATTGGCTTGCCGGTGTTCCAGAAAGCCGCGGGCTTCCTCGACGGGTCGATCCGATATTCAATCACCCGCAATATCGAGCTGTCGCTTGAGGGCATCAACCTGCTCGGGACCACGACGGTCTATCAACAGCAGATCTTCGGCGATTCTCCCCAATCGCCAGGCGCCAAGCCGGTCTTCATGGATTCGGCATGGAGCAGGGTCGACCGCAGCGTCCAGGCGGGCGTCCGCTTCAAATTCTGATGATATGCTTCCCCTCGCTGCGCCGCCATGCTCACGGCGGCGCAGCATTTTTTGGGAGCTGACCGGCCAATGGCGGAGCCAAGCGACAAATTTCGCATCGTGATCCTCGGCGGCGGCACGGCCGGCTGGATGACCGCGGCAGCGATTGTACGCCGCCTCCCGCGCGACCTCTACGGCGTCGTACTGATTGAATCGGACGAGATCGGAATCGTCGGCGTCGGCGAAGCGACGCTGCCGCACATCAAGCAGTTCAACGACATGCTCGGCCTCGACGAGGCGGAGTTCATGCGAGCCACGCGGGCGACGTTCAAGCTCGGCATCGAATTCCGCGACTGGGATCGGCCCGGCGACCGCTACATCCATCCGTTCGGCGCGTTCGGCGAGCCATGGGGCGGAGTCCAGTTCCAGCACCATTGGCTGCGCCTGCGCGAGCGCGGCCGCGAGACGGCGCCCTTCCAAGCTTATTCCATGGCGGTCGCGGCTGCTCGAGCGAATGCGTTTGCCCTGCCTGACGAGGATCCAAACTCGATCCGTTCTACTTATTCCTACGCGTATCACTTCGATTCCGGCCTCTACGCCCCGTACCTCCGCGACTGGGCGATCGCGCGCGGCGCGACGCGCGTCGAGGGCCGCATGGCGGCTGTCGAGCGAGACTCCGAGTCCGGCGCGATACTTGCCCTTTTGATGCAATCGGGCGAGCGGATCGCCGGCGACTTCTTCGTCGATTGTTCAGGCTTTCGCTCGCTGCTCCTTGGCGGCGAGCTCGGCGTGGGCTGGGAGGATTGGCACCATTGGCTGCCCTGCGACCGCGCGCTCGCAGTGCCCTGCGATCACGATGGCGACGGGCTGACACCGTACACGAGGTCGACCGCCCGAGCGGCCGGCTGGCAATGGCGCATTCCGCTGCAGCACCGCATTGGCAACGGCTATATCTTTTCCAGCGACTTCATCTCGCAGGACGAGGCTGGCGAGGTACTGCTCGCCAATCTTGACGGCGCGCCGCAGAGCGAGCCCCGGCTGCTCCGCTTCAACCCCGGCCGCCGAACCTCGGCCTGGTCGGGAAATTGCGCGGCAATTGGGCTCGCGAGCGGCTTTCTCGAGCCGCTCGAATCGACCAGCATCTTCCTCATCCAGGCCGCGATCATCGACCTCATCGACCTGATGCCCTCGCCCGCCGCTGACCACGCTATCGATCCCCGGCTCGCGGCTGAGTTCAATCGGCTGACCACCATGCAATACGAGCGGATCCGGGACTTCCTGATCCTCCACTATGTCGCCAACCGGCGCGAGGGCGAGCCGCTGTGGGATTATCTGCGCGCCATGCCGCTGCCCGACAGCCTCGGGCACAAAATGGCGCTTTTCCGGGCGCGCGCTACAGCGCCTGAATATCAATTCGGCCTGTTCTCGCGCGACAGCTGGCTGTCGGTTCTGTTCGGTCAGGGCCTTAACCCGCAGGGCCATGATCCTCTCGCCGACACGTTCGATCTTGATCTCGTCGATTCGCAATGCGCCGACTTCAAGAGCCGGATTGAAGCCGCCGTCGCCGCGATGCCGTCGCAACGCGAATTCATCGCCAGCTATTGCGCTGCGACCGAGAGCGTTGCGGCATGAGCGCGGCGCGGCGCCATGTGGTGATCGTCGGGCGCGATGCGGCCTTGTGGCTGACGGCGGCCTCGCTTCGCGAAGCGTTGGGACCGGCCGGCGTGCGAGTGACGGCAATCGAACTACCAAGCCGGCTTGGCCCTGCATCTGTTTACGCGACACTGCCGGCAATCGAATCGCTTCACGCGAGGATCGGATTGGACGAGGCAGCGTTGCTGCGCACCACGCGCGGCAGCTTCTCGCTCGGCTACAATATCGTCCGTCCCGACCGTGCGCCGTTTTTCCTGGCACATGGGTCGTACGGAGCGGCGATCGACGACACCGACTTTTTCCCTTTCTGGCTCAAGGCGCGCCGCTTCGGGCTTGGGGCCGAGCTCGAAGATTTCTCGCCGACGGCCATGGCCGCGCGGCACGGGCGAATCCTGCTTCCGGACGACGATACCGAGCAGTTCGGCCGGACAGACTACGCCTATCATTTGCCGGCGATTCCCTATGCCGCGCTGCTCAAGAGCCACGCGCTTCGGCTTGGAGTTATCATCCATCAGGCTGTCGAGGTCCGCGTCGAGCAGGAGGACGGCGCCCGCATCATCCGATCCGTCAGCCCGGATGGCGAACCGCCCATCAGCGGCGACCTGTTCGTCGACGCCAGCGGGGCGGATGCGATCCTGCTTGGCGGCGCCGTTGGTGTCGGAAGCGAGGAGTGGCGCGCATTCTTCCCGTTCGACCGCGTCGTAACCGGATTGGCCAATCGCTTCGCATCGGTGCCAAGCTACGCCGAGCTGCGCCTGTCTCCGAACAGCTGTACGGCCCTCTATTCCGCCCAGGCGGCAACCTACGTGACCCACGCCTTTGGTGCGACCGACGAAGGGGACGAGGCGGCGATTGCCAGTGCCTCAACGGCTTCGGGGCTGGCGCTCACCGACATCGCGATCACATCCGTGGCGCCGGCTATTCGCGACCAGGCCTGGTGCGGCAATTGCGTTGCAATCGGGTCAGCCGCGGGCACCTTCGATCCGCTGCTGGATCTCGATCTGCACGCGGTCCAACTGGGGATCGTCCACCTGCTCTCGCTGTTCCCGACGACGACGGCTGCAGACGCCGAGCGCGCCGAATATAATCGCGTCATCCGCTCGCAGTTCCAGCGCCTCCGCGATTTCCAGGCGGCTCTGTACCTGCTGGTTGGCGCCTCGCCGACTGGGCCACCGAGCCTGAATCACAAGATCGATACGTTCCGCGCCCGCGGAACCGTCGCTCCGATGGAAGATGAGACGTTCGCTTCCGATCAGTGGAGCGCACTGTTCGTTGGCCTCGGCCTGATGCCGGAGAGTTGGCCCCCGGCGATCGAAACCGTGCCGCCCGAGCGGATGAAAGAAGGCTTCAAGCGGATTCTTGGCTTTGTCCGAACCAAGGTGCTCGAGCAGCCCACGCATGACGATTATCTCGCCGATATCGGCGCGAAGTCATGATCGCCGCCGTGCCTTCCATTCCGGTGGTGGATTTTCTCGATACCTTGCCGTCGGTCGCGACGTCGACAGCAGCCGGTGGCGAGGGCGTCACCACGCTGCTCGCTCGCGGTGAACCGGTCTTGCTGAAGGGTGCGATCGACCACTGGCCGGCGCTTAAAGCCGCCGCGCGGTCTCCGGCAACGTTGGACGCCTATCTGAAGGAGCGGGACAGCGGCGCCCCGGTTCCGGTGATGGAGGCGCCGCCGTCGAGCGACGGCCGGTTCGGTTATTCCGCCGACCTGCGCGAGTTCAGCTTCACCAAGCGCATGCGTCCGCTTGGCGAGACTCTCGATCGCATCGCCCATGCGCGCACCGACCGGGCTGGCGGTTACCTGGCGATCCAGATGCTGCCCCTGGACACGCAGATGCCGGGCTTCGTGCGCGACAACCCGATGCCGCTTCTTCCGACCGATGCTCGCCCAAAGCTTTGGCTCGGCGGCCCGGTCAAGACGCAGATCCACAACGACCGCGATCACAATCTTGCCTGCGTTATCGCCGGCCATCGGCGCTTCGTCCTGTTCCCGCCGGAGCAGGTCGCCAATCTCTACATCGGTCCGCTGGACAATCCGCCGCCCCTGTCGCTTGTCGACCCCGAAGCGCCCGATCTCGATGCTTTTCCGCGGTTTCGCGAGGCGCTCGATGCAGCGCGGGTCGCTCACCTTGGTCCCGGCGATGCGCTGCTGATGCCCCGATACTGGTGGCATCATGTGACGTCGCGCGATCCCTATAATGCGATGGTCAATTATTGGTGGGGAGACAGCCCTGCCGGCCTTGGCGATCCGCACGACGCCTTCCTCGCCGCATTGCTGGCGCTGAAGCCGCTGACCGCACAGGAGCGCGGCTACTGGCGGGCGATGTTCGACTCCTACGTATTCGGCGAAGACGGCGCCGCGCACATTCCGCCGGCGGCGCGCGGAATGCTTGGAGCGATGACTCCATCGATGCGCGCGGCGCTCAAGCAGCATCTCAGGAAGGCGGTACTGAAATCATGATCGTTGGCATCGGGGTTCATGCGGGGGCATCGGAGTGAGTGTTTCAAAAGCGGGTGCGCTTGCGTTGATCTTGATGGCGGCGATTCCAGTCACTGCGCAGGCGGCAGAGGCGACACCGCCGGCCGGTACGAGCGTTGGGGATGGCCTGTTCTCGCGGCCGGACGGCATTGAAGCGCGGCAGGGCCGCGTGGTGATGCGAGTCACTGCGCTAACCGATCAAATCCTCCGTGTCCGCATCGCTCGGGATGGTGTTTTGCCCGAGGACGCCAGTTGGGCGGTGCTGCCGGCGATGAGGGCTCAGCACGCTCCGGTGAAACC
>JAXDPR010000066.1:0-2736 GCA_034668265.1 Sphingomonadales bacterium | reverse complement strand
ACATAATCGGCATGGTAGTGGGTTGCGTGGCCGACCGCAGCGAAGACTTTGCCGGCCAGCGCCTCCTCGGCGATCTTACGGGCCCGGGCCAACAAGTCCGGCGCCGGGGTGCGCAGCAACGAGCCGTCACAGGTGAAGGTGAATTGGCATCCAGTGCCGCGTTCGGAGCCCTGGTAGACGACCCCGCACACGCTTGCCGGATAGCCGGGGTGATGCATTCGGTTGAGCACGACCTGCGCGACCGCGCGCTCCCCGTCCTGTCCTTCGCCCGCGGCTTCATAATAAACGGCCTGCGTCAGGCAGGTCAGCGCGCGTTCGCGATCGTCAGCGCCAGCCTTGAGCACGAACTTGGCCGCAGCCGTATCGGGCCGGTTGACGAACGGCCGCTCGGCGTTTTGCTTGGTCGCTTCTTCAGGCGACAGGGGCCGGAGCAGGTCTGGCGGAGGCAGACCTAGCGGGAGCGGCGCGCCGGCCGGGACCATTGTCCGTGCCTGGCCCGCAGGCCCTGCGCGACCGGTGAACTGCAAACCACCCGTATCGCGCAAAATGAAAGCGAGCAGGATAGCCGTGACGAGCGTGGCTCCGGCCACCGCCCACCATTTGCGGCGCCCGCGCGTGATCCAGCCGAGGTAGATGGGGAAGATTCGCGGACCTTCGACCAGATAGCGCCGCCACAGCCGGCGCGGGTTGGTCGCGAGCCGATGCGCCCACTCGAGGCCGAGCAGCTGCAAGTGTCTCGGCGCGCGCTTCTGGTCGCCGGTAAGGAATTCGAGCCCGGCGCCCACGCACAAGGCCACGCCGCCGGCGCCCGGGATGTCGGCGGCTTCTTGCGCAATCATCTCCTGCTGTGGAGAGCCGACCGTAACGAATCCGAAGCGGGCTTTCGCCGACGCGAGGAAGGCGGCTGCCTGGCGTCGCGCCTCTGCATTGGTGCGCAGCCCCATCGGAGGCACGTGGTGAAGAAACTCGACTCCAGGATAGCGTGCCCGAAGCCGGTCCAGAAAGGCGGGCGTTGAACCGACGATGGCAATCCGGTCGCCGGGCTTGATGACGCTGTCGAACAGGCTCGCCGACAGGTCGCTGCCCGCGACCAGCGGCAGATCGATGCCACCGAGACGCGCAAGCAGTCGCAGGATCCGGCTATCGCACAAGCACAGGGTTGCAGCCTCGTACAACGACCGAAGCTCCGGCTCGCGGCGAAGCCTGACAATATGGTCGACGTTGGGTGTGACGATGTAGCCGCAGGGCGTTGCCGCCGTGACTGCCCGCAGCCTGTCCTTCACTTGGCGAAGGGTCAGGCGGTCGAACGTGAGATATAGGAAGTTGACGCGGTTAGTACGCATCACGGTCGAACAGCACGGCACGGGCGGTGGCGAAAAGAATCCAGATGTCGAGCCAGAACGACCAGTGGTCGACATAATATTTGTCGAGCTCAACCCGTCGCTTGGCCCGCTCGATGGTTCGAACTTCACCGCGCAAGCCGTTGACCTGGGCATAGCCGGTGATCCCCGGCTTCACCCGGTGGCGCCCGGCGTAGCCGCGTACGGCCTCGTGATAGAAGCGGTCGCCGACCATCATTTCGGTCCCATGCGGCCGCGGACCCACGAGCGACATGCTGCCCTGGAGGACGTTGAACAGCTGAGGCAACTCGTCGATGCTGAAACGGCGAAGCACGCGCCCGACTGGAGTCACGCGCGGATCGGCGCGCGTCGTCGTCTGCTTCGCGCCCAGATCGGTCATGTGCGTGTACATCGTCCGGAACTTGAAGACGTTGATCGCCTCGTTGTTGAAGCCGACCCGCGGCTGGACGAACAGGATCGGGCCCGGGCTGGTCAGTCGGATAACGAGCGCGGTCAGCAGCAAAAGCGGTGACAGGATGGTCAGTGCGATAGCGCTCACAATCAGGTCTTCGGCGCGCTTGACCAGCTGGTTCATGTCGCGGAACGGGCGTTGCCACAGTGTCAGCACCGGAACCGCACCGAGCAGGTTGACGCGGTAGTTCGGCGCAAGCTCGATCGCCTGGGCAGGGATGAGCGACACGTCCACGCACACCTCGCTAAGGCCCTCGACAATCTGCTCAAGCCGCTTGGGCGTGAACTGCGCGCCGCTGATCAGCACCTGATCGATCTCTCCTCGGCGCGCCAAGTCGCACAGCTCGGCGAGATCGCCGATCATCGGAAGGTCCTCGAAGTTGGTTACGCGGGCGCGATCATCGGCGATGCCAACGAAGCGCAGATGCGGGAACTTGAGAGATTCGAGCAGCTGCCGCGTCAGCGAGACCGAATCCGGGTCGGCCCCGTAAAAGGCAATCCGCTGCTCGATCTGTCCCCGTTCGGCGAGTCGGGTGATGAGCCGATGGAGGAGCGGCCGCGATACCGACAGGGTCAGCACAACCGTGAGCAGGAACAGCAAGGTAATGCCGCGCGAATAATGTTCGATCAGGCCCGCCTGCCAAATCAGGGCCGAAGCGATCAGGCTGCTGATCACGGCATCGAACGTCGTGTCGCTGGTATCGCTGAGGTCGAGCAGGCTTCGCCGGTACGCCTGGCGTGACGACCGGATCAACAGAAAGCTGCCGAGCATCAGGATGAACGCGGTGACATGCACGGGAATCGCGAGCCGTGAGCCGCGGACCAGCGAATAGGCGGCCAGCGTGATCGGTGCTGCGACCATGAAGCTGATGATATCGGTGAAGAGAAAGAGCGAGCCGACGACGTTTGACGTGAAGCGCAGCCC
>JAXDPR010000065.1:0-15120 GCA_034668265.1 Sphingomonadales bacterium | reverse complement strand
CGGTGGCGCTCGGGCTTGCCTGCCAGCAGCGTATCGAGCGCGGTTTCGGTGCTCGCTATGTCGCCGGCGCGCAGGAGTTCACGAAGCTCAACCTTCTGGTCATGGCCAAGGCAGCCGTAGACCGTTCCCGTCGCGGTCACCCGGATGCGGTTGCAGCCGGCGCAGAAATTGTCGCTCACCGGGGTGATGAAGCCCAGCCGAACCCCGTGCTCGGCGACATCGAAATAACGCGCCGGCCCACCGCTCCGCGCCAGCGACGGCACCAGCGTGAAACGCTCCTCGAGGTTCCGCTTCACATCGGCCAGGGACAGGTAATTCGCGGCGCGATCGTCGCCGACGTCGCCCAGCGGCATCGTCTCGATCAACGTCAGGTCGAATCCTTCGCCCGCGCACCACCGCAGCATCGGCTCGATCTCATCCTCGTTGAGCCCGCGAAGCGCGACCATGTTGATCTTGACCTTGAGCCCCGCCGCCTTGGCCGCCGCGATCCCGTCCAGCACCTGCAAGAGCCGCCCGCGCCGGGTGATGTGCGCGAACCTGTCCGGGTCGAGGCTGTCGAGGCTGACGTTGACCCGCCTGACGCCGCTTGCGAACAGACTCTCAGCAGCCCCCGCCAGCTGGCTCCCGTTGGTGGTCAGCACCAGCTCGTCGAGTCCGCCTCCGATCCGTTTGCCGAGCCCCTCGACAAGATCGAGGATGCCGCGCCGAACCAAAGGCTCGCCGCCGGTTAGCCTCAGCTTCGTCACTCCGCGTGCGATCAGCAGGTCGACCAGCACGTCGATCTCGCCGAAGCTCATGAGCTCACTGCTCGGCCGGAACGACATTTCCTCGGCCATGCAATAGCGGCAGCGGAAGTCGCAGCGGTCGGTGACCGACAGCCGGACGTAGCTGATCCGCCGCCCGAAGCTGTCGACCAAAGGAGTCATGGGCCGCTTATAGACCGCCTTCGATCGGTTCGTACCCCGCCTCGCGCAGCTTTGACGCCAGCTCTTCGCCGGTACGTCTGGCCAGCTCGCCATCCTCCGAGCGGATCACGAAATTCGCGCCGTAACGGCCGTCGCGGAAGAAGGGATAGCTGCCGATAGCGACTCCGGGGTTTGCCGCCTCGGTCTCCCGAAGCAAGTCGGCAACGTCGCTCTCCGGCGCCCGCGCGCCGACCGTCACGGACACTACGGGCCGGCCACCCTCGAGCTTGCCGGTCAGCGCTTCGAGCATGCTCGCGGCGATGTAGGGCACACCGGCGAGGATATAGACGTTGCCCATCTTCACGCCCGGCGCGCCCGAGCTCGGGTTCGCGATCAGCTCAGCGCCTTGAGGAACGCGCGCCATTCTCAAGCGCGCCTCGGTCAGCCCGCCGGGCCGGTCGCGATAATAATCCTCGAGGATTTCGCGCGCCTGCGGGTGAACGACGACCGGCACACCGAAGGCGTCCGCCATCGCATCGACCGTGATGTCGTCGTGGGTCGGGCCGATCCCCCCGGTCGTGAAGAGATAATCGTGAACCGCGCGAAGCGAATTCACGGTCTCGGCAATGCGGGCGATATCGTCGGGAACGATCCGTACCTCGGCGAGGCGGATGCCGTGCTGGTTCAGCCACAGCGCAACCTGCGCGACATTCTTGTCCTGAGTTCGGCCCGACAGAATCTCGTCGCCGATCACAACCAGGGCGGCGGTCCATTGCCTCGATTCACCGCTCAAGCGCCGCTCTCCCATTCGACTTTGTGATGCCCACTGCCTATCTTGGACTCATGACTCAATACATCACCGTTGCGGCCGACGACCGGGCCGAGGCCAAGAACGGGATCATCAAGCTCCACGGGCCCGAAGGGTTCGAGGGCATGCGCCGCGCCGGGCGCCTCGCGGCGGAGATCCTCGACGCGCTGGTCCCGCACGTCGTCCCCGGCGTATCGACGCAGGAGCTCGACGATATCGTCTACAAGATGGCGCTCGACGCCGGGGCGCTCCCGGCGACGCTCGGCTACCGCGGCTACACCAAGAGCAGCTGCATCTCGATCAACCATGTCGTCTGCCACGGCATCCCCAGCGAAAAGACCCTGAAGGACGGCGACATCGTCAACATCGACGTGACCCCGATCGTCGACGGCTGGCACGGTGATTCGAGCCGCATGTACCTGGTCGGCGACGTGCCGTTGCGCGCGAGGAAGCTGGTCGACATCACCTATGAATGCCTGATGCTCGGCCTCGAGCAGGCCAGGCCTGGCAACCATCTCGGCGACATCTCCAACGCCATCCAGCGCCACGCCGAAACCAACCGCTACAGCGTCGTCCGTGACTTCTGCGGACACGGCGTCGGGCGCATCTTCCACGACAGCCCCGAAGTCGTCCACGCCGGCCGCCCCGGCACCGGCCCCGAGCTCAAGCCCGGCATGTTCTTCACCGTCGAGCCGATGATCAATCTCGGCCGGCCGGACGTGAAGGTGCTCGACGACGGCTGGACCGCGGTCACCCGCGACCGCTCGCTTTCGGCCCAGTTCGAACATTCGATCGGGATCACCGAGACGGGCTGCGAGGTCTTCACGAAGAGTCCCCGCGGCCTGGACAAGCCGCCTTACGCCTGACCCGGCTGCCGTTCGTCGGCCGGTCGAAAAGCGTCGCCGCCGGGGTTGACGGCCGCCCCTACCCCCTTGATCAGTTGCGTTAAATCGGGGGATCAAGATGCTCGAAATTGCGAACCTGTCGCACACCTATGCCAATGGTACCGTCGCGCTCGACGATGTGACCTTGTCGATCCCGCGCGGAATGTATGGCCTGCTCGGCCCCAACGGCGCCGGCAAGTCGACGCTCATGCGCACGGTCGCGACGCTGCAGGCCCCGACCGCGGGCACGATCTTTTTCGGCGACATCGACGTCCTCGCCGAGCCCGACCGGCTGCGCCGGACGCTCGGCTACCTCCCCCAGGACTTCGGCGTCTATCCGCGCGTTTCGGCCTATGCGATGCTCGACCAGCTTGCGGTGCTCAAGGGCATCACCAATGGCGGCGATCGCCGCTCGGTGGTCGAAAGCCTGCTCGAACAAACCAACCTCTGGGCAGTGCGCAACAAGTCGATCGCGGGCTTCTCCGGCGGCATGCGCCAGCGCTTCGGGATCGCCCAGGCGCTGATCGGCAATCCCGACCTCATCATCGTCGACGAGCCGACCGCCGGCCTAGACCCCGAAGAGCGCAACCGCTTCCTCAATTTGCTCGCTGGCATCGGCGACAATGTCGTCGTCATCCTCTCGACTCACATCGTAGACGATGTCGCCGACCTGTGCCCGCTGATGACCGTCCTCGCCAACGGCCGGGTCCAGCTCGAAGGCAAGCCGACCGATCTCATTGCCGCCACGCGCGGGAAGATCTGGGCGAAGACCATCGACCGCGCCGAGCTCGATAAATATCAGGAGGACTACGAAATCATCTCGACCCGCCTCTTCGCCGGCCGGTCGGTGATCCACGTCCTCTCGGACAACCAGCCGGCAGGGTTCGACCCGGTCGAAGGCGGGCTCGAAGACGTCTATTTCTCGACTCTCTCAACCCTTCGCCGGGCGGCCTGACCCGATGCGAATGCTGCTTGGGATCACCGGCTTCGAGATCCGCTACCAGCTGAGGAACCCGGTTTTCTGGGTGTCGGTCGCGGTCTTCTTCCTCCTGGGCTTCGGTCTCACCGCGAGCGAGAATGTCAGTATCGGCACCCCCGGCGGCGTCCACGAGAACTCGCCCAATGCGATCACGGTCGCAATCGCGGTCTTCTCGTTATTCTACGTGTTCGTGGTCACCGCCTTCGTCGCCAACGCGATCGTTCGCGACGACTCCACCGGCTTCGCGCCGATCGTCCGCGCGACCTCGGTCACCGCTCACCAGATCGTGATCGGCCGCTTCCTCGGCGGGCTGATCGTCGCCTGGATCGGCTATCTCGCGGTCCCGGTCGGAATGTGGGCCGGATCGATCATGCCGTGGGTCGACCCTGAGCGGATCGGGCCGCAGGTCTTCTCCTATTACGCCTGGCCGTTCCTGGTCTTCGCGGTCCCCAATATCTTCCTTATCTGCGCCATCCTGTTCGCCCTCGCGACGGTGCTGCGCTCGATGATGGCCGCCTATGTCGGCGCGATCACCCTGGTGATGGGCTATTTGATCACCAGCAGCGTCCTCGGCCAGAAGGTCGAATATCGCGAGGCGGCCGCGAAATGGGAACCGCTAGGCACCGGCGCCATGTCGCAGGCCACCCGCTACTGGACCCAGAGCGAGATGAACACGAAGCTGGTCGACCTAACCGGCGCGCTACTGTTCAACCGGATTTTCGCGCTGGTCCTCGGGCTGCTGTTCCTCGGCTTCACGCTGTGGCGCTTCTCGCTGATGGAGCGGGCGCCGTCCCGCTTCAGACTCCGCAGGATGGCGAGGCGACAGGCGCGCGAGGCCAAAGTTGCCGCCGCAAGCCCAACGCTGGGCGGGGAGCGCGTCGTCACGCGCGACGCGCGCCCATCGCGTCGCGTTCAGTTCCTGACGAGGTTGCGGGTCGAGGTTCGCCAGGTTCTCACCAGCCCCGGGCTGATCGTCTTGGCCCTCCTTACGATCACCTTCACCGCGCTCGTGCTGTGGGTCTCGCGCTCAGCTTACGGAACCTCCGACCATCCGACGGTATCGGCGACCATCACCGGGGTGATGGGCGGTTCGGCGCTGTTCCTGCTGATGATCGCGGCTTTCTACGGCGGCGAGCTGGTGTGGCGCGAGCGCGACCGCGGAATGAACGAGCTCATCGATTCCACGGCCGTGCCGAGCTGGGTGATGACTGTCCCCAAGATCCTCGCGATCTTCCTGATCCTCCTGATCGTCAACGCCGTCGCGGCGCTGACCGGGATTGCCTACCAGCTGATCGAAGGGGCGCGGACGCTCGGAATCCCGCAGTATTTTGCCTGGTTCATCCTGCCCGCGGCGATCGACGGACTGCTGACCGCGATCCTCGCCGTCTTCTTCCAGGTCCTGAGCCCGAACAAATATATCGGATGGGGCCTGCTGTTTGTCTGGTTCGTCGCCGGAATCTTTCTCAACAACATCGGCTACGGCGATCCGCTCTACACTTACGGCCGCTCGCCCGGTGTGCCGCTCAGCGACTTCGTCGGCGCCGGCAGCTTCTGGAAGGGCGCGGCAATTTTCCAATTCTATTGGCTGTGCTTCGCGATCATCCTGGCCGTGCTAGCCCACCTTCTCTGGCCGCGCGGCACCGATCTTGCGCTTCGCAGCCGCCTCAAGCGCATGCCCCAGGCAGCGAGCGCCACGGCCTTGGCGATCATTGGCCTCGCCGCCGTCGCGATGGCCGCGACCGGCGCCTTTGCCTATTACAACATCAAGGTCCTCAATCGCTACGAGACCAGCGACGACGTCGAGAAGCTCCAGGCCGACTACGAACGCAAATATCTCAAATTTGAAAAGCTGCCTCAGCCGGCGATCACGCGTGTCTCGCTCGACGTGCATCTGTTCCCGAAACAGCGCCTCCTGCTGACCGACGGCCGCTACGACCTCATCAACAAGACGAATGCGCCGCTCACAGAGATCCACGTCCGCAAGCTCAGCCCCGACCTCGAACTGTTGCGCGTCGATGTCGCCGGAGCGCACCTCGCCTCCGATGACTCGAAGTTCGGCTACCGGATCTACCGCTTCGACCGGCCGCTCGCTCCCGGCGCGACCACTGCCCTGATGTTCCGCTCACGCATTTGGCACCGCGGCTTCGGGGCATTCAGCCCGGATACCGACGTCATCGAAAACGGCACCTTCGCGAACAACGTGGAATTCGCGCCGGTCATCGGCATGAACCGCATGAACCTGCTCACCGACCGCGCCAAGCGCCGCCGCCAGCACCTGCCGCCCGAGCTTCGTCCGGCCAAGCTCGAGGACATGTCCGCGACGGCGCGCAACTACATCGGCTCAGACTGGGTGACCTCGGATATCCGCCTCACGACGGACGCCCGACAGGTCCCGATCGCGCCTGGCGCCCTCGTCGCGGACGTCACGCGCAACGGACGCCGCTCGGCGCATTTCGTCAGCACCGCGCCGATCCTCAACTTCTTCTCGATCCAGTCAGCCGACTATCGGATCGCGAACGAGCGGCACAATGGCCTCAACCTCTCGGTCTATTATCATGCGGGCCACGACTGGAACGTCGCAAAGATGCTGCGCGCGATGGCGACCGCACTCGATTATTACCGGGCTCATTTCGGGCCGTACCAGTTCGACTATGCCCGCATCGTCGAATTCCCCGGCTACAACAGCTTCGCCCAAGCCTTCGCCGGGACGATGCCCTATTCGGAATCGATCGGCTTCAACGCCAAGACCGACGATCCCGAAAAAATAGATTTCACGACCTACGTCGTCGCCCACGAAATGGCGCACCAATATTGGGCGCACCAGGTGATCGGCGCCGACATGCAGGGCGGCACGCTGACCAGCGAGACGCTCGCCCAATATTCGGCGCTGATGGTGATGAAGCACCTCTACGGGCCCGACAAGATCCGCCGCTTCCTCAAATATGAGCTCGATAATTACCTCCGCAGCCGCCAGGGCGAAGCGGTCGAGGAAGTGCCGCTCGAGCGCGTCGAAAACCAGCAGTACGTCCACTACCGCAAGGGAGCCCTCGTGATGTACCTGCTTCAGGAGCGGCTGGGCGAGGACGCGGTCGACCGCGCGCTCGCGCGCTTTGATGCGAAGTGGCGGTTCAAGGGACCGCCCTACCTGCGCTCGCTCGACCTCGTCGACGAGTTCCGCAAGGAAGCGAAGACCCCCGATCAGCAGCAGCTGATCACCGACCTGTTCGAGCGGATCACGCTCTACGACCTCAAGGTGAAGTCCGCCTCGACCCGCAGGGACAAGACGGGCTGGACGACCACCCTGACCCTCGCCGCCGACAAATTCTACGCCAGCGGCAAGGGCGTCGAGACCAGGGCCAGGCTCGCCGAGCCGATCGAGGTCGGCCTGTTCACCGCGCGGCCGGGCCTCGGCGCATTCAGCCAAAAGAATGTAATCATGATGGAGCGGCGGCCGCTCAGGAATGGCGACCAGCAGATCGTCCTGCACAGCGCGGCCAAGCCGACGTTCGCCGGGGTCGACCCCTATAATTTCTACATCGACCGCAACAGCGACGACAATGTGAAGGAGGTCACGGCGAGCTGACCGGTTTGCCCGGTTGAATAATGCCAACGCTTATTGACACTTTTGTCAGCAGATGAGAGCCTGCGCACATGTTCCGGCACCCAATCGCGATCGACCCTGCCGACATCGACCATATGGGCCATGTCAACAACGCGACGTACCTGAAGTGGGTGCAGGAGGCGGTCGTCGATTATTGGAGCAGCGTCGCGCCGCCCGACGCGGTCGCGCGGCACCTGTGGGTCGCGCTCAAGCATGAGATCACCTTTCTGAAGCCAACCTTCCTCCAGGACGTGGTCGTCGCCGAGGTGATCGCCGAAAGGGTCGAGGGCGCGAGGGCCATGTTCACCACCGTCCTCAAGCGCGGTGAGGATGTACTGAGCGAAATCAAGAGCAGCTGGTGCTGCCTCGATTCTGTCAGCCTGCGCCCTGCCCGCCTCGCCCGCGAGGTCATCGGCCGCTTCCTTCCGCCGTCAGCCTGACGCTCCTTCCATGCCGTCCCGAATGCGGGATGGTCGATGGGCTGCGGCGAAGCTATGGAAACCCTCGAATCTGTCGAGGTGCTCGCCTGTGAAAAAGATCGAAGCGATCATCAAGCCCTTCAAGCTCGACGACGTGAAGGACGCGCTTCACGATGTCGGCGTCTCGGGAATCACCGTCACCGAGGTCAAGGGTTTCGGTCGCCAGAAGGGCCATACCGAGCTTTACCGCGGCGCCGAATATGTGATCGACTTCCTGCCCAAGGTGAAGATCGAAGTGGTGGTCGAGGACAGCCTCACCGACAATGTCGTCGAAGCGATCGAGAATGCGGCGCGCACAGGCCGCATCGGCGACGGCAAGATCTTCGTGTTCGACGTCGAGCAGGCGATCCGGATTCGCACCGGCGATCGGGGAGCCGACGCGATTTGATGGCCGACCAAGGGACACAGTCTCGCGAAATGCTGGCCTCGCTGTCGCCCGACGAGCTACGCTCCGCGATGCGCACGCTCGGCTACCGCACCCAGAACGATCTTGCCCAGGCGATCGGCGTGTCGCGTTCAGCGGTCAGCCTATGGCTTGAGGGCAAGGTTGGAGTGCCTCGCCCCGTCGCCATGCTGCTGCGGATGCTCGTGAACGCCCAGCGTCGAATTTACTGAGGTTTCGCCGGCGCCTGTGGAGCTCCCGGGGCCTGGCCCTGAGCCTGCCGCTGCGCGCGCAGTTGCTCCCGCTCCGCAGCGGTGACCGTTCCGTCATGGTTGAGATCCTGCGCGTCGAACCGGGCCAGCACGCCCGCGTCGAACTGTGCCTGGGTCAGCGACTGGGCCGTGCCGAACGCCTGGTCGAGCATGCGCTGCATCCGTCCTCCGCCCCGGCCGCCGGCCTGGTCGTCGCCGCCGCGAGCGGCCTGGAACTGGGCCAGGGCCGCTTCGGCCTCGGCCTTGGTCACCGTGCCGTCCTTGTTGGCGTCGAGCATCTGGAACATCATGTCGGCCCGCTGCTGCGCTTCGGCGCGGGTCTGGTCGCGCTGCATCCCGCCGCCGCCGGGCGCTTGCGCAAGGGCCGGCGCCGAAATGAAGGTCGCGCCGAGCGCGATCGTGACAAGCAACTTCTTCATGTCGCTGATAATCCTTTAATCTGCCTTTATCCGCCGGGACGATTGACCGCCGCGGCGTGAACCGCGGATTTATGCCGACATTACAATGCTGTCATAAGCAGCCTTGCGTCGACTGCTCGCTCCCGCAAAGAGACGGCCATGATTGATCTCGACGATCAGCAGCAGGCCGCGCGCGACTGGTTCGAAGCGCTGCGCGACCGGATCTGCGCGGCATTCGAGGCGATCGAGCGCGAGGCCGGCTCCGACGCGAGCTTCACATTCACGCCTTGGGACCGCACCGACGCCACCGGCGAGCCCGGCGGCGCCAAAAGTGGTGGAGGCGGTGTTCGCAGCCTGATGGCGGGCAAGGTATTCGAGAAGGTCGGCGTCAATGTTTCGACCGTCGGCGGCCAGTTCAATCCGGAGTTCGCGAAATCAATCCCCGGCGCTGAACAGGACCCGAACTTTTTTGCCACGGGCATCAGCCTCGTCGCGCACATGGCCAATCCGCACGTCCCCGCCGTGCATATGAACACGCGCTTCCTGACGACGACCAAGCGCTGGTTCGGCGGCGGCGCCGACCTCAATCCCGCCATCCCCTATGCGGACGACACCGAGGCGTTCCACGCCCGGCTTCGCGCCGCTTGCGCGGCCCATGACCCAACCTTCTATCCGCGCTTTTCCAAATGGGCGGACGAATATTTCTGGCTTCCACACCGCGGAGTCGCCCGCGGCGCCGGCGGCATTTTCTACGACCATCTCGAGGGCCATTTCGACGAGCATTTCGCCTTCACGCGCGACGTCGGCGAAGCATTCCTCGACATTTTTCCCCAGATCGTCCGCAAGCGTATGGAAACCCCCTACAGCGACGAGGACATGGAGGAGCTCCTCACCTTCCGTGGCCGCTACGTCGAGTTCAACCTGCTCTACGACCGCGGCACGCTGTTCGGGCTCAAGACCGGCGGCAACATCGACGCGATCCTGATGAGCCTGCCGCCGCTGGCGAAGTGGGCGTGAGCTACGAGGCGCTCCCCGACGGCGAGCTCGCCACCGTCGTCACCTATCTCGAAATGCGCTCGCCGCCGGAGCACTCGGTCCCGCCCTCGTCGCTTTCGCTGAAGCGCGTCGAGGTGCCTGAGCCTCAGCATTACAAGGAGCTGTTCCGCCTGATCGGAAGCCCCTGGCTGTGGTTCTCGCGGCTGGTCATGGACGATGCGCACCTCGCGTCGATCATCCAGCACCCGAAGGTGGAGCTTGACGCGGTACTCGATGAAGCTGGCCGCGAGGTCGGAATGCTCGAGCTGGACTTCCGCGAACCGCACGAGTGCGAGCTATCGTTCGTCGGCCTCATTCCCGGGCTTTCCGGTCAGGGCCACGGCCGATGGCTTTTGGCCGAAGCGGTGCGCCGCGCCTGGCGCGAGGGCGTGGACCGGGTCCATGTCCACACCTGCTCGCTTGATCATCCTGCCGCGCTTGCCGCCTACCGCCGCGCCGGCTTCACACCCTATAAGCGCGCGGTCGAGCGCTTCCCCGACCCGCGGCTGCTTGGCATCCTCCCGGAGGCCTCGGCTCCTCAGGTCCCGCTATTGGGAACGCCCACCTGAGCCTCGTGGCGGCCGGCGAGCTGAAGGTAGATGCGGGCGATCATGACCGCGGTCACGATCGTGAAACCCGCCTGGACGATGCCGGCAACGATCCCCAGCGCCAGGGCGGACAGGCTTCCCGGGTCGGGCCTGCCCAGGGTTAACAGGATGACGCTTCCCAGCCCCCTCTGCACCGCAAGCACGACCAGCGTGAGCCCGGCGAAGATGATCGCAACGAAGCCCAGCAAACGCAGGTAATTGTGCCGTGACAAGGCCCACGCCCGCGAGATCAGGCGGAAGGGATTGCCGGTTTCGACTGCGGCGACCGGGAAAACCAGCTGGAGGATCGCGAACGCCAGGACGACGATCAGGATCAGAAGCAGCAACAGCGAAGCCGGCGGGGCCTGGCCCTGGCTCGGCACGGCCATCAGCCCGGCAGCGCTCAGGATCAGCAGCAGCACGACCGCGACCACCATCACCGCGATCGCCATCATCACTCCGACGATCGCGACCGACGCAAGCCGCTGAAAGCCCGTCGAGATGGCCGATCCGACCGTGACCGCGGGGCCGATCGCAAGGCGGTTCAGGGCAATCTGGGAGGCGGCGCCAAGCAGGAACACCACAAGATAGGTGATGAAGGACAGTCCCGAGGATTGGGGGCCGACCGGCACGCCGACCACTGCCAGGACGATCTCGGGAAAGACGATCAGGGCCAAGGCGACGGTGGCAAGCAACTTCCCGTCGCGGGCGAGGATCGTCCTGGTTTCGTCCCACGCCACCGAGATCGACAGGCTGCTCATTTTCGAATCCTCCCCGCTTTACCGCGCGGTTATGCGGAGCCGCCGCTGAACGCGCAACGCTTGCTCTCTTGCGGCCCGCTCGCCATCTCGACGCCACCGTGGACGATACAGTGACTGACATCGAATGGCGCGTGAGCGAAGCGCCGGTCGCCTATGAAGAGGCGCTGAGCTTCATGGAGGACCGTGCAGCGGCAATCCGCGCCGGCAGCGCTCGCGAATGCATCTGGCTGCTCGAGCACCCGCCTCTGTTCACCGCCGGCACCAGCGCCGACCTGGCCGAGCTCACCAATCCGCTCGGCTTTCCGGTCTACGAAGCCGGCCGCGGCGGCCGCTACACTTATCACGGCCCCGGCCAGCGCGTGGTCTATGTCATGCTCGACCTCGAAAAGCGGTCCAGGGACATCCGCTGCTTCGTCCATGCGCTCGAAGGCTGGACGATCGGCGCGCTCGCCGAGCTCGGGATCGCCGCCCATCGCGCCGAGGGGCGCATCGGCATCTGGGTCGGCGACGGCCCCGGCGAAAAGAAAATCGGGGCGTTGGGCGTGCGCGTGAAACGCTGGGTGACGCTTCACGGCTTCGCCCTCAACGTCGCTCCGGACCTCGCGCATTTCGGGGGGATCGTGCCGTGCGGGATCGCCGATTATGGGGTCACGAGCCTCGCCGAATTGGGGAAACAAATCCCCATGACGGGTGTTGATGCCTGCTTGAAGCGCGGTTTCCGGCCGTTTCTCAACATGTTGGAACGTCAGTGCAAAGAGTCTTGATGGATGCTTGCGCTTCAGACTATTGTCCGCCCGATTTGCGGGACGGGAAACCGTTGCAGATCGCAAATAAATAGGGAGTCTTGAATGCGTGCTCTTATCCTGGTCGCTGGTGCGGCCCTGGCGGTTGCGGCTTGCAGCAGCAACAATTCCGCCAACAACACCATGAACGTCGACGAGAATCTCACGACGACGGACATGAATGCGACGACGACGGACATGAACGCGACGGACATGAATGGCATGAACGCCACGGACATGAACGCGACGACGACGACCAACACGACGACGACGACGACCAACAACGCGATGTAATGAATGCCTCCCTTCGTGGAGGCATTGGCGTTTTAAGGGGCTGCCGGTTATGCCGGCAGCCTCTTTTTTTGCTTCATCGGATTTTGGAGTTTTCGCGATGCGCGCCCTTATTCTGCTCGCCGGTGCTTCCTTCCTCCTCGCCGCGTGCGGCAAAAACGACCAGACCGACAAGACCCGGAACGTCGACGAGAATCTCACCGCCGAGAATATCGTCTCGAACGACGTTACCGCCATCGATGCGGTCACCGGCGACGCCGCCAACATGGCCGCCGATGTCGACATGAATTTCGGCGCACTCGACGCGAATGGCGCGGCAGCGATCTCGAACGTGGGCTCGGCCCAGGTCTCGGCAACGCGTTCGAAACCGGCTGCCAGGAAACCCGCGCCCGAACCCCAAGCCAACAGCAGCGCCAACGCCGCCGCCAACGCGCAATAGCTTAAGGCAGGCCGACAACCTTATGCGTCTGGAGCGACAGGCGCCACTTCGGCCGCTCCATCGCCAGCGCGATCGCCGCCTCGAGCGCTGCTTCGTGCGCGCTTGCGTCCCTTGGGCAGTCCATCGGCTGGACCAGGAAATGGTCGAAGCCCCAGCTCTCGAGCTCGGCCGGTTCGATGCCCGTCTGCGGCCACACCAGCTTCAACTCGTTGCCGTGGCGCTGGACTATTTCGGTCCCGGCCTTTGGGCTGACGCAGATCCAGTCCAATCCCGCGACGGCGGGCAACGTGCCGTTGGTCTCGACCGCGACTCGGAAGCCGCGTTCGTGAAGCACCTCGACCAGCGGCCCATCGAGCTGCAGCATCGGCTCCCCGCCGGTGATCACGACCAGCCGCCCGTCGCGGCTTTCGCCCCAGAGCGATTCGACCTGCCCCGCAAGCTCGTCGGCCGACGCGAACTTGCCCCCGCCCTCGCCGTCGGTGCCGACGAAGTCGGTATCGCAGAAGCGGCATTGCGCCTCCGCCCGGTCCGCCTCGCGGCCCGACCACAAATTGCATCCGGCGAAGCGCAGGAACACCGCCCGGCTTCCGGACTGAGCGCCCTCTCCCTGAAGCGTCAAGAAGCATTCCTTGACCGAATAGGTCATGCGTAGATGGTCGGGTCGGCGATCCCCGCCTCGGCGAAGCCTTTTGCCCGCAGCCGGCACGCATCGCACTCACCGCAGGCGCGGCCGTCCGGGGATGGGTCGTAACAGCTGTGGCTAAGTGAAGGGTCGAGCCCGAGCCGCTCTGCCTCGCGCGCGATGTCGGCCTTGGTCATCTGCTGCAGCGGCGCGTGAAGCCTGAAGGCGTCACCCTCGACTCCAGCCTTGGTCGCCAGGTTTGCCAGCCGTTCGAACTCGGCCACGAACTCCGGCCGGCAGTCCGGATAGCCCGAATAATCGAGCGCGTTGACGCCGATGAAGATGTCGCGAGCTCCGCTTGCCTCGGCGAGCCCGAGCGCGAGGCTCAGGAAGATCGTGTTGCGAGCCGGCACATAGGTCACCGGTATGCCCTCGCTCAATCCATCCTTGGGCACCGCGATGTCGCCGGTCAGCGCCGACCCGCCGAACGCTCGGAGGTCGAGCGGTAGGACGATGTGCCGGTCGGCGAGCCTGGCCGCGATTCGCCGCGCCGCTTCAAGCTCGACCCGGTGGCGCTGGTTGTAGTCAATCGTCAGCGCGAGGACCGAGTAGCCGGCCTCGCGGGCGAGTCCCGCGCAGACCATCGAATCGAGCCCGCCCGACAGGAGGACAACGGCTTGTCTCACAGCTTGATGCCGAGTCGCGGCGCCGCCCAGAACCACGTTGCGTAGAGCGCCAGCGTTCCAACCACAGCGATGGTCATGCTTACCCAGAAGCCCACGCCCGACCGCAGAAGCCAGGGCAATACGAGGAACAAGGGCAGCGAGGGCAGGATGAACCAGAAGGCGCTTCCCGCGAGCTCGGCCACCCGTTCGGGGTCATGGCTGTCGCGCCACAGCCAGATCATCGCCAGCAGCGACGTTAGCGGCAGCGAAGCGAGCAGCCCTCCCCACCCGGGATTGCGCCTCGCAACCTCAGAAACGGCGGCGACGATCAGTCCCGAAAGGGCCGTCTTGATGATCAGGTACAGCATGGCGAGCGCCCTTAAGGCCTCGATGCCGGCAAAAGAAGGGCCGCCGGTCCTAAGACAGGCGGCCCAGTCGATCGGGCCACGCAGCCCGATTGGGAGGAAAGCGTGCCAAATACAGCACAACCCCCACATAGCTCACAATCGCTAAACGCCGCCTTAATGGCGCGATGCTGATGGGCAATCCGCGATTCGGTGCGCCTGAAGCACATAATTGAACGGCAGGCCCCCGGAGATTCCCTGCGTCCCAACCCTGAGCGAGCGCGGGGTGAGCAGCGTGACCTCGCTATGGCCGAAGCCCGCGCCGCCACAGCTGTAATCGATCTCGGCCATCGTCCCGGCGTCTTTCAGCGTCTTGGCGCTGCAGGCCTTGGCGCGATGTTCGAACCGCGCCAGCACGACGACGTCCATAACGCATTGCCGGACGGGTGCCGCCGCTCCGGGCACGCCGCTGATTTCCCACAGGCCGGGCTGCACCTGCGCGAGCGCCGAGGGCTGGGCTGCCGCACTCAGCGCAATCACGCCAATGCCTGCCGACGCGAGGAGGGTAAGGCCGCGAGTCATTTCAAGAGCCCTTTATCACGACCCGGTTAACTGCCGAATATGGAATTTCACGGGACCAGCTCGACCCCGCGGACTCAGCTAGAGGGCTTGCGGCTCGAATGCGAAGCTCGACGAGCAAAAGGCGCAATCGACCCGAATCATGCCGTCGTCGCCGACCATCTCGGCGCGCTCGTCCTCGGGGAATCGCGCGATGACCGAGCGTACATAGTCCGGGTCGCAGCGGCAGCCGCGGCGAAGGGCGGTCGCGGCGAGGGTCCGGACCTCCTCCTCATCGTGGAACAGCCGCCAGATGAGGTCGTCGAGC